>DATNRH010000165.1 GCA_036703605.1 Candidatus Obscuribacterales bacterium
CTAACAGCATCCTATGGATGATGTGATGCCTAGAAACCTTGATAGGACAGTGCGTTATGGCTTCGCCTAATAGCACCCTACGTCGGAGGTACGACGCTCCGAACCGTTCAGGGTAACTGGGAAGACATCCGTGAATACACCCGTCAAACTGACGTTTGGGGATAAGTTCGGGATAATAGGAAAGCCTTTTCTAGATCAGCTATGCCACCCTCAGCGCCTTCCCCCACGCCACCAGACTACACTCCACGCTTGCGATCGCTGATGATGGCGGCAGATATCCCCAGCTTCCGGGCCCTTAGCCAAGCGGCAGCCGTTTCCAAAACAGCGGTGAATCGCCTGCGGCATGGGCAAGCGGCGGCGCTACGGGGCGAGGTGCTATACCGACTGGCTCAAGCGCTGCACCGATCCATTCCCCAACTGCTCCAAGACTTTTCCGATCTGCCAATCGCTCCCCCAGCCGAGCCAGCCATGCAGCCGGATGACCAGTTCACTCAGCAGCAAACAGAGGAACTGCGCCAAGCTTTCCAGCAGGAGGTGCTGCACCAGATTGAATCCTGGCTGCTCCAATGGCCCACGGCGGTCTATGCCGCTCAGAAAAATCCCCAGGTGCCCGCTAGCCGCTTGGTGCCGCTCCTGCGTCCAGTTGAACAATTGCTCCAGCACTGGGGTCTAGAGGCGATCGCTCCCGTGGGCGAAGAGGTCATGTATGATCCGCAGCAGCACCAGCTTTTGGACGGCCATGCCCAAACGGGCGATCGCGTCTTGGTGCGCTACACCGGCTATCGTCAGGGCGATCGCTTGCTGCATCGTGCCAAGGTGAGTCCTGTCCAGTCGTGAGATCTAGACTAAATGCCGTCATCGTTGCATCATCCAAGCGTTTAATCGTCTAAGCGCAGCAGCTTACGGTAGAACGCCTGGGAAAAATCGACCAAGCGCGATCGCTTGAAGCTAAATAGCAGCTCGATCAGATAGCTGACAAACTCAAAATTGGCCATGGTGATTTCATAGCTGAGTTCCGCATTACCATCAAACTGCATCCGAAAGCGGGTTAAGTCAGCAGGTAGCGACGATACACTCCAGCTCGCCACGAAGGGAATGCTCTCGCCCCCTTCAATGATGCGCGTACCTTCCAGGCTACCCTGACGATACAAGCTGATGGCCAACGGCAGAGCATTGCGCTTATTGCCCTGATAGTAGGGTACATACACATGCACATCTTTTGCCTGAGCAGGCTGGAGCTTTTCTAAAGTCATACTCGGATCTTCCTTGGACGGATCAGTACAGGCCGGCTAAACGATGCCGCGATGAGCGCGCTCTGCAAAAATACTACAAGCTAGATTTCGTCTCAACAAGCAATTTCTAGGTTGAGGTGCTGTATCGGTCATGCACCGTATCAGTATGCCCTGAATTGCGAGTAGGTCTTGCAGCTTGTACAAAATTTAGCGGTAGAGTCAAAGCAGGGGGCCATGCCCTGCAGATCGGTGAGTGGTGGGAGATCAGAGAAGTATGCGAGTGATCGTGGTGGGTGGTGGAGCGGCAGGTTTTTTTGGGGCGATCGCTGCAGCCCAGGCCAATCCTCAGGCACAGGTCACAATTTTGGAGGCAGGACAACAGCCGCTCAGCAAGGTACGTATTTCTGGCGGTGGGCGCTGTAATGTTACCCATGCTTGTTTTGATCCGGCTTTGTTGGTGCAGCATTATCCCCGAGGTGGTAAGGCCCTACGGGGTGCCTTCAGTCGGTTTCAGCCCCAGGATACGGTGGCCTGGTTTCGGCGGCATGGGGTCACGTTGAAGCGGGAGGTGGATGGACGCATGTTTCCCACCACCGATTCTTCGGAGACGATTGTAGATTGCTTGATGCAGACAGCGCAGCGGTTAGGCGTTCGGGTACAGTTAGCCACACCGGTGGTCTCTGTCACCCGCCTGTCGCCAGGGTTTCGGTTGACCTTAAAATCCGGTGCCGTTGCCGACTGCGATCGCATCCTTCTGGCCACGGGCAGCAGTCCTCAAGGGCATCGCCTTGCCGCTAGTCTGGGCCATACCATCGAGCCGCCGGTGCCCTCATTGTTTACCTTTACCATTCGGGATGCTGCGCTACGCAGTCTTGCAGGCGTGGCGGTTGAAACGGCTGATCTAGATCTCCAGATCCCGTCTGCCAAGCCCCTACGTCAATCGGGGCCGTTGCTGATTACCCACTGGGGCATGAGCGGCCCAGCCATTCTCAAGCTGTCTGCCTGGGGAGCGCGATCGCTCCATGATGGTCACTACCAGGCCCAGCTTCGCGTCAATTGGTTACCCGGTTCTAACCTAGAGCACATGCGATCGCTGCTGCTGACGGTGAAATCAGAGCACCCAAAACGGGCGATCGCCAATCATTGTCCCGTAGCTTTACCCCGACGGCTATGGCAGTATCTGGTGGAGCGATCGCAGATCACGCCCGAACGCCGATGGGCAGATCTATCCAAAGCAGAAGCGCTGCACCTTGCTCAGGAACTCACCCAAGGGCACTATGCGATCGCAGGTAAGGGTGTCTTTAAAGATGAATTTGTCACCTGCGGCGGTGTACGCCTGCGAGAGGTGACGTTTAAAACCATGGAAAGCCGCCAGTGTGAAGGGTTATTTCTGGCAGGCGAAGTTTTGGATATTGATGGCGTTACCGGCGGATTTAACTTCCAAAGCGCTTGGACAACCGCATGGATTGCCGGACAGGCGATCGCCTGTCCCTAGAGCATCACCGGACAGCGATCGCGGCTGGATCCCATAATGTCAACCGGAGATACACGCCAAGGTTATACATCAGACATGATTAACGGGTTCCTGACCCCTGGGTGCGATCGGGCGCACCATTGTCGGGAGGAATATAGCCATCGCTTTGCTGTAGCTCAGTGAGGACTGAACCAGCCTCTGCCGGCAGTGTGTCAGCCAAGGAACGCGCCTGAACACTGACCAGGGCCACTCCTTGGAACCCAGCTACGACCAGCAATACACCCATGCATTTTAGGAAAGTGTTCATCGCACCTATTTAGAACTCTTCAGAGAACCAATCAACCCTACCCATGTCATGTAGCTTGACTACTATGCCCTAAATGCGACTACTGATTCCCTAGACTTTATTCTCCTACAAGGCTCACTCAACTTTCTACCAAAAACAAGAACCCTTGATGTAGATCAACACATTGTGAAGTGTTGTTCCGTAAAAAGCAATCTTGGCGTAGAAGCAGTCGTCGCAACTCAACGGATGACCTGTAGATTAAACGTGGTGTAATGGGTGACTACAGTAGTTTTACTGAATTTTCCTTTTATCTTAGGAAGATCCATCCCCGTCTGCCATCCGGATATATCCTGAAAACAGCCCATAGGATTAGGAAAACTTTATACAAACTTAAGATAAAAGTAAACTTCGATTCAGGGACTAGAGTGAAGACAGTGCTAGTTGACTGAGAGTTCAACCAGCAGGAAACTGGATTGCCGCTACGGGGAAGCCTATCAGCTTGGGCTGCGGTTTTCTCCGTAATCTTACTAGTGCTTTCTACAGTATATGGATAGTGTACCAGGACGATTTTATAAATTTTCCGTTAGATCACGGATTAATCATTCCACTGTTGTTTGCTAAGGTGCCGATTTCCTGACATCACCTAGGGGCGATCGCGGCATTATGTATTCCTCAACACCTTATGTCCAGCGTGCTTGTCTCAAATCCTTGGACTGAAAACCTCCACCTCCACACCATACTGAGGATCCCCCTGAAAGCTACGTTTTGAAAAAGAGTGGCTTCTCTAAGATTTAACAATTATGTATCAAAATTTTACAAGTGGGTTGCCCTGCATCAAGGGGATCTGCTGTAGAACCTCCGTGAGCGAGGAGCAGTGATGGGCGATCGCCCCGGTATGCTCCGTAGGCTCATCCCAGTAGGCTCGTCTAAGATGCCCGACACGATGCGGTTGAGTCCCCTTCTGAAGAGTCCAAATTTCCGCTATGATGACTCCCGACCCATTCGTAGGGCCCTGGGTATGTCGGCAATCGCTCCTCCTGACGAGGCAACCTAGACCGAGCTAGTTTTCCTAAAGGCGATCGCTGGGCATATCACGATACACTCTGACCTTGTTGTCTTGCCTTAGGCTAGAAGACGCTAGCAGCAGCTTAAAAGCGGTTGGTTCTAGTCGTTGTGTACTGTTCTCGTTTACTTTCTTGGATCAAATCTCTATGTATCTGCAACATTCTCCTCGTCGAACTAAAATCGTTGCCACTATTGGCCCTGCGACCAGTAGCCCAGAGGTGTTGCGGGACTTGATCGAGGCGGGAGCAACCACCCTCCGTCTAAATTTTTCCCACGGCACCCATGAGGATCACAAGCGCAGCATTCGCCTGATCCGCCAGGTGTCGTTTGAGCTTAATCAGCCGGTGGGCATCTTACAGGATCTCCAGGGCCCGAAAATTCGCCTAGGGCGCTTTGAAGATGGGCCCATTACCCTCAACCGGGGCGATCGCTTCACCCTCACCAGTCGCGTGGTACCCGGCGATCGCACCATCAGCTCGGTGACCTACGAACCCCTGGCTGATGAAGTACCGGAAGGCTCCACCATCCTCTTAGATGATGGCCGGGTGGAAATGCGCGTTGAGGAAGTAGATAAAGTCAACCGTGCCCTGCATTGCAGCGTGGTGGTGGAGGGGGTGCTCTCCAATAACAAGGGTGTCAACTTTCCGGGGGTCTACCTTTCCATTAAAGCGATGACCGATAAGGATCGAGAAGATCTGATGTTTGGTCTCGATCAAGGGGTAGATTGGGTCGCCCTCAGCTTTGTACGCAACCCCCAAGATATTCTAGAAATTAAAGAGCTGATCTCCAGCGCTGGCAAACATGTGCCGGTGATTGCCAAGATTGAGAAACACGAAGCCATTGAGCAAATGGAAGCCATCCTGGCCCTCTGTGATGGGGTGATGGTAGCCCGGGGAGATTTGGGGGTGGAGGTGCCCGCTGAAGACGTACCGATTTTACAAAAACGCTTGATTGCCGTTGCCAACCGTCAAGGGATTCCGGTGATCACCGCCACCCAAATGCTCGACAGCATGGTCAGCAGCCCCAGAGCCACGCGGGCAGAGATTTCTGACGTAGCCAACGCCATTTTGGATGGCACCGATGCGGTGATGCTGTCCAACGAAACGGCGGTGGGCAGATATCCAGTACAGGCGGTGCAGACCATGGCCCGCATTGCCACCCGCATTGAGCAAGATCACCCATCCTTCCATAACGTAGACGGGTTAGTGGGACAGTCGATTCCCAATGCCATCAGCCAAGCAGTGGGAGATATTGCGAAGCAGTTAAACGCTGCTGCCATTATGACCTTGACGAAAAGCGGTGCTACAGCCCGCAACGTGTCTAAGTTTCGTCCCTACACGCCCATCTTGGCAATCACGCCGCAAGTGAGCGTCGCCCGGCAACTGCAGTTGGTATGGGGGGTAAAACCGCTGCTGGTGCTCGATCTATCCTCCACAGGACAGACGTTTAATGCAGCTTTGAGCGTGGCCCAGGAGAAAGATTTACTCAAAGAACAGGATTTGGTGGTGATGACGGCGGGAACGCTGCAAGGAGTCTCTGGTTCCACAGACCTAATTAAGGTAGAAGTGGTGACCTCGGTGCTAGGGCGAGGGACGGGAATCGGTCAGGGAGCCGTGAGCGGCCGTGCCCGCGTGGTGCACACCGGTATGGAAGCCGGTACCTTTAATCCTGGCGATATTTTGGTTGCACCCAGCACCAATGCCGACTTTGTGGAAGCAATCCGCCAAGCCGCTGGCATTGTTACCGAAGATGATAGTCTCACCTGCCATGCGGCGGTGATTGGTCTACGGCTGGGCGTGCCGGTGATTGTTGGGGTAAAAAATGCCACCCGCTCCATTCGTGAGGGAGCCATTCTCACCCTGGATGTGCAGCGCGGTATCGTCTACTCAGGGGCGATCGCCCCTAGCCAGAACGAAGCGGCCCTGCCGGTCTAAATCTGTCCCCCAAGGTTTATCCCCCAAAGCATTAAGCCAGGTAGTCTAGACTACCTGGCTTAATGTTAGGGAGCGCTGGTCATTAAGAGCGATCGCTACTCTGTTTGACTTGCAACCTTCGGCGATGAAGTCGCCTTCTCGGTCACCGTCTCATCAACGGGTTCAACCGGTTCTACCGGCTGAGGATTGTAGGGACGTCCTAGCACCTCGTGGTAGACCTTGTCATACTCAATGGCCGACTTATACCAGCTAAAGTCTTGATTCATGCCGCGCTGCTGAAGCGTTTTCCATTCACGCTTGTAGCGGAAGCCCTCCCAAGCCCGCACTAGGCAGGTATAGAGATCAAGCGGCTCGTAGCGATCGAAACAGTAGCCGGTACCTTCCTCGGCGGTGGGATCGTGGTGGATGACCGTATCCACCAAGCCCCCCGTACGCCGCACAATGGGCACGGAGCCATAGCGCAGCGCTAGAAGCTGGCTAATACCGCAGGGCTCAAACCGTGACGGCATCAGGAAGGCGTCGGTGCCCGCATAGATGCGCCGGGCCAGGGCATCGTTGTAGAGCATGTAGGCTGCGACCCGTCCTGAATAGCGGGAGGCAATTTGCCAGAGTTGGGTTTCATAGTAGCGATCGCCTGTCCCCAATACCACCAATTGCACATCGGTGTAGGACATAAAGCGATCGAGCACCTGCAGCAGCAGATCAATGCCCTTTTGTTCCACCAACCGAGTCACCATCCCCAATAGCATGGCTTGGGAATTGACCTCTAGACCCACTTCTTCCTGCAGGGAAATTTTATTCACCGAGCGCTGATCGAGCGTTTCAGCAGAAAACTCCTGGGTAATCCGGCGATCGTGAGACGGATCATACAAATCCGTGTCAATCCCGTTGAGAATGCCTACGAGCTTATCGTTAATAAACGATAGCAGTCCCTCAAGAGTTTCCCCGTAGGCTGGGGTTTTAATCTGATCGGCATAGGTGGGCGACACGGTAGTGACCTTGTTGGCAAACTGCACCGCCGCTGCCACGGTGTTGTGCCCCTGCATATACCAAGGACACCAGGTCATTTGCTCCAGTCGCCAGCGCCAGGGGCCCTGATAGGCCAAGTTATGAATCGTGAACACCGTTTGGATGTCTGGGGATTCATGCATCCAGACCGGAATCATGCCCGTATGCCAGTCGTGGCAGTGAATAATCTCTGGCTTCCAATGGTTCCAAGCAAACTCAGCCGCCCCATTAGAAAAGAGCGTGAACCGCCAATCTTCATCGTCTCCAGCATAGATACGACGTGGCCAAAACGACGGATGCCCAAACAGGTAGAGGGG
>DATNRH010000166.1 GCA_036703605.1 Candidatus Obscuribacterales bacterium
GGATGGTCGGGCTATGCCAGTCAGCGCCCACCGGGCATTGTCATTCTATTCAGAGGTCTCAAACACTTTGACACCCTCTTTGAAGGTTGGTCACTGGCTCATCTCTAAGATGTGTATAAGCGGTAGCCCAAAAGGAGAGGGGACAAGAGTTTTAGCTCCCTTCTCCCTAGGGAGAAGGGTTGGGGATGAGGGCAATTCATCCTACTATCCAGCAATGCCTCCTTGCCTAGGGGGCGGCGCAACGGGGGATCGAAAGCAGAATATCCTTATATGAATTCTGCCGGATTGGATAGGAGGTGTGTTTTGAGTTGACCTGCGAACAGCCAACTCAAAATGCACTAAACCGTCAACCGCGCCGCCACACTGGTCTGAGCGTCTACAAATCTAGTGTCGTTGCGCTGATCTCATCTAGACATCTATCGCTTTTCGGGGGGGAAGTAGAGCACAGGGTGCCAACTGCGTCGAAGAATATCTTCAGCAAAGCTTGGGATAGACCAGCCCACCAACCGATTGGTTGGACTAGAAGAAATGGCGATCGCTGTGATATCTCGCTCTAGCGCTGCTTCTAGCAGTTCATTCATGGGGCTACCTTCCCGCACCTCGACATCAATATCAAGTCCAAGCTTCACTAAGCCAGCCTTGACGGTATTGAGCTTTTCTAGAGCGGAGTCTCTGTCATAGTCTCTAGGCAAACTGCGGCGGTTTTGCTCCTCTAGCACCCAGCACAGCAGCCCTCGTTTGAGAGAGCCCTCGGGGTATTGTTGAGCGATCGCTTGTACTCTCTCTACCAAATAGTCAGCCGAATCACTGCCATCGTAGGGAAGCAGCAAATCTTGGAAAAGATGACGACAGCGCAAATCCAGCTCTTCCGTTGTGTAGGTGGAAATGAGCTGGGGACGCAGGGTCATGATGGGCAAAGGAGTGCGCTGACAAAGCCCCATGGTGGTGCTGCCAAACAGCTTTTCGTTGAGCAGACCACGGCCTGCCATGCCGACCATGATCAGGTCTACGCCATTGCTCTTGCTCACCTGCAAGATGTTGTCAATCGGCTTGCCAGACTGAACCTCAATGTTCACCTCTACGCCAGCAGGCACATCGCCTAAACTAGCCGAGAGGCGATCGCGTATGGCTTGTAAGGATTCTTCATCGATCCGTGGAACTTCACGTTCTTGCGAAATAGCAACCGTATGGAGAAACGTGATCTGCTGTAGACCACTAGCAGCTAGGCTTGGTACAAAACGAACCAAGCGGTGTAAGCCATCGGAGAAGTCGGTGCAAATGAGGGAGTGCCGGAACATGGGTGAAAATGGTAAGCCTAGCTCAGTAATTATAGAGAAATGCCTCTATATTCTTCAAGCCTAACACTGCCTAGCCCTATTGCGGGGGCAGTAGACAAAAGAACAATTCTGAAGCACTAGTTAATGCTGTAACTACGCTGCCACTTCCATGATGAAGACTTTAGGCTCATGCGCCGATATGCTAGTCAGACATTTTGAAGTATTAACTTATATTGAGTCAGCTTATTGTTCTTGCATGAATATTTATGGAAGCATAGGTAATTTTCCTGAATCTTCTTTTTATGTAAGTACATATGATGAGTTAAAAGAATAAAAAAACTTCGTTTCCAGGAGGTTGATTCATGGATAGTCAGAATGAAAAGCGTCTAAAAGCTTTGCAAGAGGGGGCTAAGAAAGGCATGAGCACTGGCAAGTATGTCAATCGGGCAATTGAGGAAAATCTTGGAG
>DATNRH010000167.1 GCA_036703605.1 Candidatus Obscuribacterales bacterium
CAATCTCCAGGAAATGCCGTTCCCCGGCTGGTGAACAGGCGGGTCAGCCGGAAGGTTTCCCGGTCATAGGTGTAGGTGGTTCGCACCCCATTGTCATACTCAATCAGCGATCGCTGCCCCTTGGCGTCGTAGTCGATATTGGTGACAAACGGTGTGAACTCGTCTACGCCTCGCAGACGCACCACCATTGCTTCTAGCAAATTCGCCTCGTTGTAAATCGGTCGCGCCTCACTGCCGTCAGGACTCGTCACGCTAATCGGTCGGTTTAGGGCATCAAACACCGAGATCACGTCATAGATCCGTGGCGGCTGCTCCAGTAGCGGGGTTGCTGCTGTTACCAAACCCTGAGAATCTTCCTCCGTCAGCGATTCCACCACCGACCAAGCCATCTGCTGTCGATAGTCTCGGGCAATCTGCCGACCGCCCCGCAGCAAATTGCCCTTAAAGTCAAACTCAAAGCTGGTAACAACGCCAGCGCTATCAAACTGCTTGAACACCTGCCCTTTGAGATTGCGCTGGAAGGCTTCCGGGTGTCGTTCCCCATACACCGTCCGCTCTACTAAAACGTCTGGCTCATCTTCCTCACGCACATCACGCACATAGAGATGGGTCGGACGCTGCAGTTCGTCGTACACCAACCGGGTGACAAAGCCACGACTATTCCAGCCTCGCATCGGATTTCCTGCCACATTGTTCAACGTCCACCGCTCCCCCGCATCGGAGCTGAGAGAATAGAGGGAATGGCCCAGGAGATTATTGGCCGTCGTTTCGATAATCGGATTGCCCTGGGCATCGCGCAGCGGCACCCCCTGGTCGTCGCGACTCACCACTGCATTCACCATCACCGGATTGCCCCGTGCATCCATCACATAGAGCTGATGGCCTTCAATATCTAACCCCACCCGCGTTTCGTAGAATTCGTCTACTGGGTTGTTGTCTTGCTCAAATCGATTGTGGGCAATGGTCAAGATTGGACGCCCTAAGGTATCGACATGAACTGTACTGGGAGTTTCTGCATGAATGACCGCTTTTTCTGCGGCACCTCGCTCAGCAGATCCGAGTCCACCATTGATCCGCTGCTGATGCCAGGTGGGCAAAAACTCTGCCTCAGCCAGTCCACTAAAATAGCTCCCTACATCTTCGTCTTCTGCTGGATTTTGCAGCACCGTATCGTTCACATCCCAGGTGGTTTGCTGCCAGGGGTTAAACACCACTTTGCTGTAGGTATGGTTGGGGGCAAGGGTAGCCACCACCCGATGAATCGGGTCATACAGCAGTGTAGGGCTTACACCCACCTGCATCGCAAACTCGAATTCATGGGTGTCACTGAAAAATGGTTCGTACTGCTTAACCGGATTCCCTTTGTTATTAAAAATTGTCCAACCCGTGCCCACCCAGCGCGGAGCGATAGTTAGCGAATTTGGATCGCTTAAGTCAAGCGGGCCCGGTTCAGCCTGAATCTTGGTCTGAATCTCCTGCCCAAATCCATCGGAATAACCGAGGCTTACCTGAATCTTCAGCCCATCTGGTGGCAGTGGGTCATTCACATGGGTTTCTCTCGCCAGAGTCGCTGCAAAGACAGGTTCACCAGCCGCCCTGAACCGTTCCAGGTCGTAAATACTTCGAGTCGTGGCATTGCCCAGTAACGAGGCAGCGTTACCTAACGGATCAGCGCTAAATGCCTCAATGTCCTCCAGTGACAGATCATCTCTGACCGTTTCATCCAGCACATCTCCCTGATTTGCTCCCGCCTTGCCCATCACCGCAGTTGCCGCCACCATCCCCAGCATGTCGAAGAGCACCCGCGCCCGATTTTGGTTGGGATCGGTAAGCTGCTGGGGCTGCAACACCCGGTAGTTGTTTTCCACAACCACTGTATTGCCCAGGGGATTTGCCGTTTGCACCGTCAGCAGATGGTAATTGTCATAGGTGGTGGTGTAGGTTTGCCCAAAGGGATCAATGGCTTGAATAGGCAGGTAAAAATGTTCTGCATCAAAGATTTGCCGTCCAGAAGGAATCCACCACAGCCCTTCTGTTTGCTCGCCTTCTATTTGCTCATAGCGGCCTTCCCGCAGGAGATCGTCATTGACGCGATCGCCATACACTCGCTGGATCAACTCCCGCGTAAACGCCAGCCGATAGGTTTGGTAGGGCAACGCCAGGGACTCGACTTCACCGAAGGGTAATGGATCCTGATTATTGCTGAGGTATTGGATGCGATCGCGCTCCACCAGCCGTTTCTGTACCAGTCCATCCGTAGGCTGCACCTCATAGGCAATCTCGTCGGCACCTTGAATTGCGGTCAGCAGCCCTTCCACCGTAAAGGGTGAATCCTCAGACCCTTGCCGCCCAGTAATCTCATAGGCACGGGCTTCAAACGGCAGACCAATTCTGTAAAACGTCAGCTCATTGGGTCGATGAATAACATCCACCTCGCTGTAGGTGATCAATGTCTGCCCTTG
>DATNRH010000168.1 GCA_036703605.1 Candidatus Obscuribacterales bacterium
CACCAACTACACCTTGAGCAACTTGTGGCGCTACTAGATGAGCAGCGGCGTCGGGCTGTTGAGCGTGTTGATCTGACCCCTGAGCCAATGACCACAACGCTTGAGCGGGCTGAGTTTGATGCTCGGGTTGCATCTAAGAATCAGCAGAGCATTGAAAGTGCGGTGCGCGATTCGGAGCGGGCTCAGGATGGGCCTGAGTGGGTTGAGTGGAGTGGTGGGGAGTGTCCGGTGCCGCAAGGTAACGATGTGGAGGTTAAATTTCTTGACGGTCAAATACACCGGGATAGGCAACCGGAGGGCTGGGCTTGGAACGCTAGAGAGGTATCGTGCATTATAGAGAAGTACCGCGACTGGACTGCATGGGAGCAAAGCAAATGATTGTACTTGCGTGGTTTGTAGTTTCTGCCGTTGGATTTTTTACTTTAGTTCCAGCTATTGGTTATTTGCTTGACGGAGGAAGCTATGGGGAATCTTTGCTAACCGGCCTTGTTATTTGCTGTATGCTGCTAGTTGCTATTTCAATTGTCGCGATTTCATCATGGGCAATCAGTACCGTGCTCGAACACTATGAGGTAACGCTACTATGAAACCATTCAGCGCATTAGCAGCGGTGGCTGTGTTTATCCTGATGATAGCGGAGCCGGTTCGGGCGGATTACATACCAGAACCACCGGATGACCCATACGCGATAGACGTACAGGACGCGCTCACAACGCGATTGACGGCTGTGCAGTGCTTGGCCCTTAATATCTATCACGAAGCCCGCGGCGAAAGCCTGAACGGCCAGTACGCCGTTGCTATGGTGACGCTGAACCGGCTGGCATCGAAGCACTACCCTGATTCAGTGTGCGGGGTGGTGTTGCAGGCATACCAATTCACTTGGGTGAGGGATGGGCGTAGTGATCAGCCGGAAGTCGATAGCGACCAATGGCGGTTGGCCTATAACATCGCGTATCGGTTCATGGCTGGCGGCTTCTGGATTCCATGGATGGGGTCGCTGACACACTACCACCGGCACGATGTTAAGGTTTACTGGCCTAGGCTGCGGGTGGCTGTGGTGATTGGCGACCATGTGTTTTACG
>DATNRH010000169.1 GCA_036703605.1 Candidatus Obscuribacterales bacterium
ATGGCGCTGATGAAACGCAGCCTCAATCCAGCCGATCTGGCTGCCGATCCTGAAAATCAGGTGACGGGATTTCTAGGCGCAGGAGTGCCCCAGGAGGCCTCGGTGTGGTCGAAGGCGGGGTTAACCAGCAAGGTACGCCACGATGCCGCCTACATTGAGCTACCGGATTGCTTACCCTATCAGCTTGTGGTGTTCACGGAAGGTAAGGAACATAGCAATAACGAAGCGATCTTACCGTTCATATCTCACCAGGTTGCCCAAGCCATGCAGGGTCTTTCTCAATCATGACCCAGTATTTTGCCACCGTCGCTCGGGGACTGGAAGACCTCGCTGCTCAGGAACTAGAGTCCCTTGGCGCGCAGCATGTATCAACCACCTTTGCGGGAGTTGGCTTTGAGGGCGATCGCTCCCTTCTCTACCGCGTCAACCTCTGGGCGCGACTGCCTTTTCGTATCTTGATGCAGCTCACTACCTTTTCCTGCGCCAATGATAAGGCTCTCTATCGCGGCATTCAGTCCATTGACTGGTCGCAGTATCTCACCCCAGAGCAAACCTTAGCAGTGCGGGCGACGGGTAAAAATCCCCAGCTTAACCATACCCATTTCTCTGCCCTGCAAGTCAAAAATGCCATCGTCGATCAGCAGCGCCAGACCTTTGGGGAGCGATCGAGTGTGGATTTAGAAAATCCTGACCTAGCGGTGAATATTCATATCCAGGGCAGTCGCTGTACGGTGAGTTTAGACAGTTCCGGGGGCAGTCTGCATCGGCGCGGCTATCGGCCTGCGGTGGGGGCAGCGCCGCTGAAGGAAACCTTAGCGGCGGCTTTAATCCAACTGAGTGACTGGACGCCCGATCTACCGTTTTTGGATCCCCTCTGCGGGTCGGGTACGTTGCCGATTGAGGCGGCGTTGCGGGGGTTGAATATTGCGCCGGGGCTGTTCCGCGATCGCTTTGGCTTTGAATTTTGGCACGATTTCGATGTGGAACTGTGGGATCAGCTACAGCAGGAGGCGGAGGAGCAGGAGTTATCTGATTTGCCGAGTTTTATTGGGGGGAGCGATCGCGATCCTGAAGTTCTAGACCAAGCGCGGCACAATGCCTATAGCTGTGGCTTATCTGAGCAGATCATATTCCAGCAGCGAGAGTTTGCAGATCTGGAAGCTCCGGCGGATAGCGGTGTGCTGATGTGTAATCCACCCTATGGCGATCGCTTGGGACGAGACCAGGATTTGGCGGCGTTCTATAAGCTGATGGGGGATATGTTTAAGCAGCGGTTCAAGGGCTGGACGGCGTTTGTGTTGACGGGGAATTTGGAGCTGGCGAAATGCATTGGCCTGCGCCCCAGCCGTCGGTTTGTGGTGTACAACGGCACTATCGAATGTCGGTTGCTGAAGTATGAGATGTATTGAGGTCAACCTGAGATAAGGGTTGGGCCACAGATCTCCGACTTTTTTGAAAAAGTCGGAGATCTTTCTATCACGTCCAATGATCATGATTGTTTCAAGTGTGCGGACAAGGCGGTAGAAATGGGGTAGAACCAGAGTAGAGCGTTGGTGAAGGGTCGATGATCGAAGGATTAACGTGGGCGGCGGCTCAGGCGATCGCCAAGCTTGCTTTGAACAAGTTTGTGGAAACGGGGGCGGGTAAGCTGGGGGAGAAGTTGTCGGAAACGGTGGCGGGGAAGAGCACGGCGCTGGGGGAGTTGGTGTGGAACCGTCTCCAGGGTAATACAACGGCTGTGAAGGTGTTGGAAGGGGCGATTGAGGAGAAGCCAGAGGATATTCAGAAGTTCAATAATTACCTGAACGTCCTCTTGAAGGATGAGCAGTCCGAATTTGCTCAATCAGTGAAAAAGTTGGTACATGAGATCTACGTTGAACTGAAGCAAATTGAGGACAATAGCGTCCAAGCCCAGAACAATTATGGGGGAACGAACTCGATGCCAAGCGATCGCTTATCTCATGTTTCTGCTCGACTCGATGGATTGTTAGAACAACTGGCGGGGTTGGAAGAGTCGCATGATTTGTCGCCTATGGAGGAACAAACCCGTCTTAAGTTGCGGATCAAAAAACTCAAGGCTGAGATTCGGCCTGTGGAGCAGGAATATTGGCAACTTCTATCGTCGCAGTCAGAAAGCCTATCCATTCCTGAACCTGAGGCAGAGGTAGCAGTTGGGGAGATTGTGGAAACGGTTGCCCAGTTGGAAGCGGCTCCAACGGTCTATTCCGAAGAACTATTGCAATGTCTTCAAGCGATTCGCGATCGCCTCACCCAAAGTGATCCTAAGGCTCCTGCATCGGCGAAGCTCAAGGGGGTTTTATCGACAGTGCCGCCATTTATTGGGGTGGCGTATGAGGGTGAACTTGACCTAGAGGCATTCTTTCAGCAAAACTTTCCAACGTTCCGTCGAGTAATACAGGCCGCCACCCGAAAAAAGTAATGGCCTCTTCGGCTGGGGAGCCCTACCAGCCGTTTTTTCTGAGGCGTCAGGGTATTGATACAGCGCAGTGTCTGGGGCGGGAGTCAGATCTCGCCACCCTTCATGAGCAAGTTGAGGCAGCACCATCAGGTTTGATGCTTGTAGTGGGGATGCCTGGGGTAGGTAAGACGGAGCTGTTGATTCAGTACATGCAACAGCATCGCCAGTTTTACGCTGGTGGTCTTGCGCTATTTTCAGGTGAACGATTTGGCGAGGAGTTACGAGATTGGTTTCAGGTGGAATTTTCCCCAGACCGAGATCTGCGTCACCTCAGAACGCTCAAGCAGCAAGTGGCGCTGGGCTGGAAGGAATGGAGAAGGTTTTGTGCCAAGCGTCCAGCGTTGGTGGTGATCGATGATGTGACGGATTATCGGCAGCAGGTTGAACCCTATTTGCCCCAAGGGTTGGGAGACGATGCTCCATTTCGGATTGTGATCACCAGCCGGATCAAGCCGGGCGGCATTTCCGAGGATCAAGTGAAGGAGCTATGGGTGTTGGCTCCGGAGGCGGCTGTGATCATGTTGAGCAGCCTTGCCGGGAGTGATCGCATCACGGCGGCCCATGCCACGGCGGAAAGCCTCTGCGAACGGCTGGGCTATTTACCGTTGGCTCTTGCCCTGGTGGGAGCTTGGCTTCAGGTAGAACCAGAACGATCGCTTCCAGAGGCGGTTGCCTTGCTGGAGCAGGAAGGCTTGGATGCGCCGGTGCTGGAGCCAGATCGCCACTCGTTGCGGCAGACGGCAGAACGGGGACTCAAGGCAGCATTTGCCATCAGTTGGCAGCAGGCCGGCCAAGACCATGCCGACGGCCAGCAACTTGCCCGCGTGCTCACCCTCTTTGCCCCGGTGACTCTACCTTGGCCTCTAGTGGCTAAGGTGATCCAAACCTACAC
>DATNRH010000170.1 GCA_036703605.1 Candidatus Obscuribacterales bacterium
ACCCTAGACAATGCCCTGAAGCGCTGGTGGCCGATCAATATCCACCTAATTGGCAAAGATATTCTGCGCTTCCATGCGGTCTATTGGCCCGCTATGCAGATGTCGGCAGGGGTGCCTGTATCTGGTCAGGTGTTTGGCCACGGCTTTCTCACTAAAGATGGGCAGAAAATGGGTAAAAGCCTAGGCAATACGCTTGATCCCGTTGATCTAGTAACCCGTTATGGAGCGGACGCCGTTCGTTACTATTTTTTGCGGGCTATTGAGTTTGGTAAAGATGGAGACTTTAGCGAAATCCGCTTCGTCGATGTGCTTAACGCAGATCTTGCCAAAAATATGGGAAATCTGCTGAATCGCACCCTGAAAATGGCTAAGAAGTATTGTGATGGTAAGGTTCCAGACATTGACGTGGGGGCGATCGCTGCCGATCATCCACTCAAATCCAAGGGGATCGATCTGGCCCAACAGGTGTCCCTAGCCTACAGCCGTCTAAGCTTCAGCCACGTTTGTGAGTTAGTCCTGTCGTTGACCCGTGCTAGCAACAAGCTGATTGATGATCAAGCTCCTTGGGCATTGTTTAAAGAAGGGAAGCAAGCTGATGTTGATCAACTCATTTACAGTGTGTTGGAATCGACTCGCCTAGCAGCCTACCTTCTATCTCCCATCATCCCCGGCATTAGCAATGCCGTTTACCAGCAGCTAGGTTACACCCTTGACTTTAACCAAGCAGAGGCAGAGGCGATCGCTCCCTTCCCTCTCCACACCGTTTGGAGCTGTCTCCCCCCTAAACAAACGCTCGGCGAACCCCAGCCCATTTTCCAGCAACTGGCTACCCCCGAACTATCTACCCCATCTTAAGGGTGTGCATCGTTGGAACCTATCCTGGTCGTGAGTTTTTCAAATCTACTGTTTTATTAACCCTTGAGCAACTCTGCTCTTCTTCATAACAACTGAGGCATAACAATGTTTGATCATATTGAGAAAGACTCTGTATTTACGCCAGAGCAAGTTTTAGAAAATAGGGGCCGAGTAGCCATTTTTATTGATGGCTCTAACCTGTTCTACGCGGCATTGCAACTGGGCATTGAAATCGACTACACCAAGCTGCTTTGCCGATTGACCGCCGGTTCTCGCTTGCTGCGCTCTTTCTTTTACACCGGTGTTGATCGCACCAATGAAAAACAGCAGGGCTTTTTGCTATGGATGCGGCGCAATGGCTATCGCGTCATTTCTAAAGACTTGGTACAGCTTCCCGATGGTTCTAAGAAAGCCAATCTAGATGTAGAAATAGCTGTAGACATGATGGCGTTGGTGGGAGCCTATGACACCGCTGTGTTGGTGAGTGGCGATGGGGATCTGGCCTACGCCGTCGATGCAGTCAGCTATCGGGGAGTGCGGGTGGAGGTCGTCAGCTTGCGATCGATGACCAGCGATAGTCTCATTAATGTTGCCGATCGCTATATTGACCTGGATGGCATCAAGGAAGATATCCAAAAAACACCGCGCCATAACTACACCTATCGCCCACTCTCAGGCATTGGTTTTGTGGATGATCCAGACGAAGAATAACGAGACTAGCCCCTAGGTCTTTCTATAACCAGCACTCACGCTCTGAATGCTGGTTAACCCGTGACGTAGATGGAATACCGAATGGTGTGATCTAACAACGTCAGACTTGGGGGCATACTCAACCCATATCAAGCTTTCATGACTCATTCCTTGACAGAAATCTAAATAACCGTAATGATGGATACAGAAACTAAATCGTTCATCTCTCCTGTTCAGCTCAAGTAAATCGAGGTTTATGTTAGATTTGCACCAGCGGCTGGGAGACGGAAGTAAGGATTTATCCTGAAGGAACGCGCCTCTTAACACTCTACAGACTATTCTTGGAGGCGAAACCATGCAACTCTCATATCGCGGCGTTACCTACGACTACACTCCCCCTCAAGTGAGCTACAACAGCAAAGAGGCTGTTGGCAAGTATCGGGGACTTGACATTCGATTCCGGAAAGTATCACAGCCGCTTGTGCAACTTCCCACCCTTGATTTAATCTATCGAGGAGCCCACACGCTACATCATGCCTAGTACTGATGTATAACCTGCTTCTATACAAGCGGGTTACATGTAGCTATTCTTGACAATTCGTAAAAGCATCCTTGCATCTCACTAGGATGCTTTTTATTGTGTAAGGCGCAGGGTAGCTTGAGGGGCATGGATTATAGCTATGGCCAGTCTGGTTGAGACATGTCCTAGGTAAACGGTCAAACGTTTGAAGGTCTTCTGAAGGTCTTCCGGGTTTCTAAGGGTCTTAGCCCGTGTGGCAATGGCTATAAGAACTCGCGGGATCGATCGCTCACGACTAGGATCCAAGGTTCCGACTCCATCCCCTAGAGTTAGACACTATCCATACCAAATGCAACACGTGGCCCCCACGTATTTTCTGCGGAGATACCATTCCGTGCCCAAATGACATGACTTAAGGTGACCTATGAAGTGGACGGTTGGACAACAAGTAACCTGCAACGGTGTCGATTGGGGGCTGTGCCAAGTTCGCATGAGCAATGAGAACATGGTGGTCATCTACTGCCCTCGCTATGAATTCGTGATGTCTGGCAGCCCATTTAAGCTCGACCAAGCGGGTTGGCAGGTGGCGGAGGGCGTAGCACCAGAACAGCCTCGTGATCGGGATGTATCCCATCCTCATCGCGATGATAAGGTAGTGAGTCTTGAGCAATGGCGTACTGGGGCGCGATCGCCCCAACCGGTGCCGGTGCCTTAATGCATAGACGCTATCAGACTTGAAACCACGTGATGCGACAACCATCATCAGCCCCTTCGTTCATCCTGATCTGCTCGAAGGATGGGGGGGCTGGGCTTCGACGGGCTCAGCTCGAACAGTATTGATCCCATTCCAAACCCTAGAGGATGGTGAAGCGATCACGCTATCGAAGTCACGGTGAAACCAAAATGTGGGTCAGAGGACTAGTCCTCTGACCCACGCTTGTGTTGACCAGACTCAGCGATTGTGAAGTCTAAACCCCAACAGACGCTCACTCTGGGCAAGTGATATAGCGGCCGCAGCCTTTTGATTAAGCAGATGATTTTAAATTGAGTAGCCGTAGCTTAGGGCATATTGGCTCAACAACGTGGTGTGCAACTCATGAATGGAATTGCGGAGTTCATCATGGGTTTTGAACTCATCTAGGCGGTAAATGACCTGACCATGGCGAAACACCATAATGGTGGGCAAGCTGGTAAGGCGGTAGGTATTGGCAAGACGTAAATTGTCATCGGCGTTGATGCTCACCAATTTAATAGCTTCTTCTGATTCGACATGGAGACGATTCAACATCGGGCTCACCAATCGACAGAGACCGCACCAAGGGGCCCAAAAATTTACTAAGACAGGGGTTGAGGCATCCAGGACTTCCGGAACAAAGGTTTTCTCGTCAACAATTAACGCCATGATCCCTCTAAGTTTTTTATTTAAATTTGCTCTGGGATCATTCTATCGGTTGTTTGCCGCGAATAATACGCTATTCCGTCATGTTCTGATGAATCAATTCGAAAATCTTTTAGAAATTTAGTTGGGTGAAGGCAAAGATCCGGTGATGGATCGGGCGATCGCCACGCAAATCGCCAAGCTGGCATCGGTTTTAATCGCCTCTGCATGAAGATGGGTGGCAGTGGCTCTATAGCCTTGGGTCTGGAGCGCCTGAATGAGGTGCGATCGCTTGGGAATATCCATCTGCCCTTGTTGACCAATATCCCCCAAGCGATAGAAATAGGGCGGCATCGTGGCTTCTGCCGCCATCAGCCGCAATAGATGGGCGCGATCGCTCCATTGCCACTGGTCGGCTAGGTCGATCAAGGCGGTCAAGGTGGCAGGATCATGCAGTGATCCCAGCCAAAGAGGCCCTGTGAGAGTAGGAGGGCGATCGCAGGCCTGGCAGGACACCCGCCCCAGCCGTCGCCAGGACACGGTTTGGTAGTCACCGCAGCCATGACAGTAACCTAGGAATCCATAGTTTTGATCGGTGAGCATGGGTTTAGGCAACAGCCGCACCATGACGCGATAGGTTTCACCGGTAAACAGGGAAAAGAGGGGACGGATGCCTAAATTGCGCGCGGCGGCCTGCTGCTGGAGGCTGCCGATTAACAAACGTAGCCCTTGCTCGTGGGCGGCAGGATGGCTGCGGGCATAGGCAGCGTAGGAGCGAAGGCTTTGGGTGGGTAGATGCCCGGTGGCGGTGCGGCCATCGGTGCTGGTGAGGTAGATGAGACCACCGATGGCTGTAGCCCAGAGACAGGTGCTGAGATGGGGAGTGGCGGCTCCAAACCCGTCTATATCTACCAAGTCGTAGTAGTCCTTCTTGAGATGGCAGGTGAAAAAAACGCGGTTGGCTTCTTCCTGGGTCACCTGTCCCCGTCCAGCTTCTAGCAAGGACTGAAGATTGGCGTTGAGGGTGGGGTGGATATCGGGATTGCCATCATTCACCCAGAGCCAGTCTGCGTCGCTCTCGTGCCAATAGCGCAGCGATCGCACCCCACAGCCGGCCATGGCATCCAACACCCGTAGCCGCCCTGTTTGCTGGCGATGCAGGGCGGCCATAAGTACGCCTAGGTCGCGTACGACCCGCGTTTGGGGACGAAAGAAAGCGTTGCCCACCTGAAAGCAGGCAGCTCCTTCCTTGACATTGGATTCTCCGAGGCGATCGCTAGAATTCACGGCGAGAAAAGACCACCGTAGCGATCGCTAGGGTCAGCACGATATACAACAGCCCATAACCGGCATTGCTCCAGAGTTCTAGGGGCTGGGGCAGAAGATCCATGCCGTAGACCGCCACATTTTTGAGATCGAGTCGTGATAGGTCGGGCAAGACCAAATACATCGATTCTGTAATCCGCTGAATGTTGGGACTCTCTGACAATTCCGTGAGCAACACCAGATCTCGGCTTAGGTGTCCCATGAGATAGACCGCCACGGTGAGGAAGACCGCCAGGAGCGAGCTGGTGAACACGCCAAATAAAATGGCGATCGCGGTCATCAAACAAAGTTCGAGAAACAGAAACAGCACCGCCAACAGGATGCTGTCGAGGGGAAATGCAATTTGGTTCAGAGAGAGGGTGGCAATGTAGATCGCTGTCATCACTGTCACCATGACAGCCAAGACGACGGATAGACCCACATGTTTACCAAGAATAAACTCGGCCGGCGTGAGCGGTTTCGCCGTGAGGACGTACACGGTACGCTTTTCAATTTCCTTGTTAACCAAGCCGGTGCCCACAAATACGGCAACCACCAATCCCGTGACGCCGATCGCTCCTAGTCCTACGTCTAGCAGCATTTTGTCTTCTGTACTAGCCGCCACTTCTGGTAGCAGTAGATTGGCTAACAACAGCAAGATGCCAAAAAATCCCAGTAAGTAGAGAATGCGATCGCGGATCACTTCTCGAAACACATTACTGGCAATCACCAATACCCGTCCAACGTTCACAGTCTTCCTCCTAAGAGAAGCGGTCTGGTTTTCAGTATTCCACCCATTGTTCTCGGAGCGATCGCTTCATCCGAGAAAATTGAGAAAGGATGGAGGGCTTTAGGGAGCGTTCCTGTCTAAATATTCCATGGCCCCCATGGGCTCACAGCGAATGACGACCTCTGGGCGATTCTCTAGATCTTCGTCGAGTAAATTTGGCAGTTCTCGGAAGGGGCTGGTGCGATCAGGATCAAGCCGCTCTGCCTCCCCGCGCTCGATCACCTGACAAGTTTGGCTGAGGCGAAAACCATCTGGGTTGGAACTTGGCCCATACCAGTAAGTATGGAAGGTGATCGCGTAGCCATCGGACGTAGACGGCAACTGCCGAGGGCGAGTTGTGCCAAAGTCCCAAAGCTCTTGTTCTTTCGATCGGGAGAGAGCATCCTCAGCCGCGCTAGCTTGCATCACCTGCTGCAATACTTGTTCCTGTAACTGCTTAAACTCATTATTATTGTTCATCAACCAACGAACAGCATCATTCCATGAACCCGACTCAAGCTGCTGGCGCAGTTCACGTTCGGCAGATTCCAAAAGGCGCACCCCGATGGCTGGACGACGCGTATCGCCTACAACATCAAAGGACAGCTTGACGACGAAGGCACTGTTTTCAAATGAATCGGACAAGGTGCTGGGGTAAAACTGGATCCAGATTTGTACAACTAGGAAAAGGCCAACCCAGCAGGATATGAGAGCGTGGGACAGAGCTACAATCACAATCGTTTGGCGATCGCCCACCTTGGGAACTCGCAGCTTGGGCCCCGGAGCTAGATAGAGAGGTATCGTGGCGATCGCTGCTGTGGTCATGGGCCAAAGCACCAGCATGACTTCCAGGCTAATCAGATCCCAGGCATAGATCAATCCCAGAACCATGCCCGCTGTTAGCCAAGGGCCGGGATAGATCTTGAACCCTAGAATCGAGAATTTTATGTCAACGGTTGCCCAGCCAATGCCCAAGGAGAGAAAAATCCAGCCGATGGTCGCCAAGACATCCCGCACGATGGGCGTGGTAATGAGCAAGGAAATGAGCCATGAAAAGAGGCTCAGCAAAATTAACGTTTGCCAAGAAAATGGATCCGGCGGACGCACCCGTTTCCGAATC
>DATNRH010000171.1 GCA_036703605.1 Candidatus Obscuribacterales bacterium
AGAGATTTTGGACTGGTATCATTTGGTGGAGAATCTCCATAAGGTTGGCGGGTCAATCAAACGACTCCATCAAGCAGAGAGCTTGCTATGGCACGATCACGTTGAGGCAGCGATTGCTTTGTTTAGCGCCTGTCACCGAAAACAGGCGAAGAACTTTTGTGAGTATCTACGTAAGCATCAGCATCGCATTGTGAATTACGCGTACTTTCAGGCGGAAGGGTTGTACTCGATTGGTTCTGGTGCCGTTGAATCCGCCATCAAACAGATTGGTCGGCGAGTGAAACTTTCAGGCGCACAATGGAACCGTGAAAATGTCCCTCAAGTGTTAGCTCATCGTTGTGCTTATCTCAATGGGTTAATTGGTTCGCCACCACCCACTAACTAAGCATAATTGCTCACAGAAAAAGTGACGTGCTCCCCCAGGACTTTTTGTGACGGCAATTTCTGATGGCTGGCGGTTGGCTGAGGGGTTATGTGAGCAGGACTCGGAGAGGGCGATCGCGCTGCAATGTCGGTATGCTCTGGTGGTAACAACGTTGAATTCGTTGATTGGTCAGTTGTCTAGGGGGGTGGAGAGGATAGAATGCATGGAGATGGGCTGTGATGGTGAATATGGGGTTTTAGGTTCCGCCCCCATCGTTAGAGGCTGGCGGTGCTGGTGGGATGGGCTGTGGCTCCGGCTCCACCTGCGGTGGGGAAGTGACTGGCGGCGATCCTGGTGGCGAAGGGGCAGCGACAGGTGGTTCTGGTGAATCTGTCCTGGAAGGGGGGGCGATCGAAGACGGTTCTTCTGCTGAAGGTGGTTCTGGTGCTGTAGGAATGTCCTGGCTAGGTGGTGCAGAAACCTCTGGGTCAGAATCTGTGGACGAAGCAGGAGTGGGTTCCGGTGCAGCGGACTCCGGTGTACCGGACTCGGTAGCAGGACTGGGGGATGTTGGCGTCACCTCGGTAGAGGCTGGCTCAGTTGGAGGTGTAGAAGAATCGGGACTGGGGCTTGT
Source organism: Candidatus Obscuribacterales bacterium (assembly GCA_036703605.1). Lineage (NCBI taxonomy): Bacteria > Bacillati > Candidatus Melainabacteria > Candidatus Obscuribacterales > Candidatus Obscuribacterales bacterium. The sequence continues at coordinate 999 of DATNRH010000171.1, forward strand.
TGCCGCGGGGGGTGTTTCCGGTGCTTCAGGATCGGGAGCAGGCGTGGTGGGCACCTCCACCGATTGGCGCTCACCACGGCGAAGGGCATCACGGTTGCGACGCGAGCCATCAATGGTGAGGTCGTACTCGATGGGAACGCTAGCTCCGCCGCTGATGGGCTGGAAGCGAGAATTTTGTGCGGCCTGAATGGCCGCTTGGTCGATCGCTGGGTTGCCGCTGGAGCGGGTCAATGTCACACTACGCACGCTGCCATCGGGGTTGATATCGACACTGACCATGGGTTGGCCTTCGACCCCTTCATTCAGGGCGCTTTGGGGATAGTCGGGACGCACGCAGGTTTGGCAGGTCACGGTGCGTGAGCCCTGGCCTTGGCCATTACCGCCGGAGGAATTGGTAGCGGCTTCGGGGCTAGTGCCGGGGCGAGTGGCGGTAGTTTCGGCAGCCCCCGCTGAGTCCGAGGAAGGTTCAGGGGAGTTGGGGCTACCGTCCGCGGCGGCGATCGCCCTCTCGCCCTCCTCCTCTCGCCGTTGCTGGAAAAAGTTGCGCAGACGTTCGAACTGGGAAGAGTCTTCTGCTGCAGTGGCTAGGTCGGCTTCTGTGGGCTCTGTGTCCGCGGCGGCCTCTTCAGGTTCACCGGTTTCGGACGATAGATCAGACTCGGGGGTTTCGTCGTCGTTGTCCGCCACTTCTAACTCTGAGTCCACTGCCGTTTCATTCAGGGGTTCAGACTCTGCCGGTTCAGAGATCTCAGGCTCTGCCACCGCGATCGCCTGAGGAGGTGCAACAACGGTGGCGTTGGAGGAAGAGGCTGCCGGAGGTGGGGCGGGGTCGTTGGACTCGGCGCTGAGTTCAGCGGGCTGGGTGGGGTCTGGCACCTCGGGCTCTGGGGTTTCGACCAGGGGTTCCGTGATGATTAGCTCAATGGGCGAAAGGCTGGCCTCGTCAACCTCTCGCCCATTGAGGTGGCTGAGGTTGAGGGCGATCCCATGTACTCCCACCGATCCTAAAAGCCCCCACAGCAATAGCTTTCGCAGTCTGGCCTGGTCGTGCTCGTGTTGTTCGAAGCAGAGGTTGGAAAGACTCATGGGCAATAATTTGAGTAACAGTAACGTATAACTCTCAATATAGTTGAGAAAGAGTTGAGTTAAGAGGCATTCACAACAAAGCTGAGAGATATAGAAGCATGAATGTAACTGAGATCTTCACTCAAGTCTCCTAAGCCAATTAGGTCCTTAAAAGTCAATAAAAACAGGGCACAAGAAAAGATTGCGCTGCCTTCGCACGCCCCCTTCCCTCACCATACTATCAGGATTATTCTCGTTAGGATCTTGACAATACTACCAGAATCAGGCTCAATGTATTTGATATTGATTTGCAATAGTCTGCTTTCATCTACGCAGCCATCTGGGTGTGTGGGTCTGTGAAATCGGGCTGCTGTAAGCGGAAATCTACGACAGGACTTGATTATGGGCAGTATTTTTGCCGCAGGTGGCATTGTCATGTGGCCGCTGCTAGGGTTTTCGCTGGTGGCGATCGCTCTCATTATCGAACGGCTGTTGTTCTGGGTACGGCTCAACCAGCGCCAGCGCCGAGTGATGCAAGATATCTTATGTACCTACCGACAGGCACCGGTGGATGTCTACCCCAAATTGCGGCAGAACATTAACCTACCCATCGCCCGCATTTTTCTAGAAGCTCTGGACATTGAAGGGGCCAGCCCCAAACAGTTTCACATGGCCCTGGCCAGCGCCATGCAGGCCGAACTGCCCCATCTGCGGCGCTTTAGTACCGTGTTTGCCACCATCATCAGCATGGCACCGCTGCTCGGACTGCTCGGCACTATCCTCGGTCTGATTGCCTCCTTTGATGCCCTACAGTTAGGGGATGTGGGGGCAAATGCAGGGGCGGTGACAGGCGGCATTAGCGAGGCGTTAGTTTCCACCGCTGCCGGGCTAGTGGTGGCGATCGGTACGCTGCTGTTTGCCAACCTGTTTCGCGGTCTCTATAAGCGCCAGGTGGCACTGATTCAGGAGTACGGTGGGCAGCTCGAAATTCTCTATGAAACC
>DATNRH010000172.1 GCA_036703605.1 Candidatus Obscuribacterales bacterium
GCCTGGTCCCGGTTCGCTCGCCACTACTACGGGAATCTCGGTTGATTTCTTTTCCTCCAGGTACTGAGATGTTTCAGTTCCCCGGGTTCGCTTCACCAAAGCTATATATTCACTAAGGTGATACCTTATCCACCTCTCCCAAATCCCGCGAACGGAAAATGGAAGAAATGGTGAAGGTGGGTTTCCCCATTCGGAAATCGTCGGATCAAAGCTTGCTCACAGCTCCCCGACGCTTATCGCAGCGTGCCACGTCCTTCTTCGCCTGTACATGCCAAGGCATCCACCAAATGCTCTTACCTCACGCTTGAGAATCCACACCATCAACGACAGGCCTGCATAAAAGCCCATCGTCTAGCGATGATGTAGAGAATTATCTCAGCCAGATAATCAATTTTGATTGATTTGTGATGGCACCGATCCAACAGCTCGAAAGCCGTCATCACGATACCGCCACGGCATCGATTTAAAAACCCATTCACAATGTCAAAGAACGGCGGAAACCCGCCTACCGGCCAATGCCGGATCTGTTTCGTTTCATCCTGGAGATGTCTGGTGGAGCCTATCGGGATCGAACCGATGACCCCCTGCTTGCAAAGCAGGTGCTCTCCCAGCTGAGCTAAGGCCCCATAAAGCCAGACAAGTAATGGTGGGCCTGAGAGGATTTGAACCTCTGACCTCACCCTTATCAGGGGTGCGCTCTAACCAACTGAGCTACAGGCCCACATGCGCCATCGACGGCCTATTGGCCGCGAGGGGCGTGAGCCGGCTCAGGCATTTGCACCCGGACGCAAAGCGCCCGCGAGCAATCTCCAGTGATGAAAGGACATGAGGACGACGGCAGTGTTCTTTGGAAACCACGAAGCACTTCCGACGGCTAGCGCCGGCGCTTTCGTGAAAATCCTTAGAAAGGAGGTGATCCAGCCGCAGGTTCCCCTACGGCTACCTTGTTACGACTTCACCCCAGTCGCTGATCCCACCGTGGCTCGCTGCCTCCTAAAAGGTTAGCGCACGATCTTCGGGTGAAACCAACTCCCATGG
>DATNRH010000173.1 GCA_036703605.1 Candidatus Obscuribacterales bacterium
GCCATCTACCAACTTAGCCTTGCCAGCATCATCCTCAAACACCAGCCCTGCTTCCCCTTCCCCATGCCCCGAAAAATGCACAATATGGGGTTGGGTATCCAACATTGCCCGTTGAATATCCCGCGGCCGCACCGCCGATCGCTGCTCTAGCCGAAACTGGTCGCGGTGCTGGGCCCGCCGCAGCCCCTCATCGATATCCCGCAGTTCTTGGTCGATCCGTAGGCGACCTGTGTCCTTAGGATTGGCAGACAGGAATAGGATGGTTTGGGTAGAATTCATAGAGACAGCATTGGTGTCGAGACATCAGGTTGCCTCCAATTATGACCCGGGACCTGGAAAACTTGCGATGATCTGGGAGAGCGATCGCCCTTGGGTAGGCTTAAGGATTAGGGAGCGATCGCCCGCCATCGCATCACAACGACCATGAACTGTTATGCTGCCATAGGTCGCTAGACCGGCTGCAATGTATCTTGGCGCAAGATCTTACAGATTCTCTCTAAGTCATCTGCGTGAGCTTGAATGAGTTTTGTCGCTTCAAGCTTCAGATTTTCAATGTTATTATCCGTGACATTATCCATATCATCTGAGGCAGTATCCAGACTTGTTTGCAATCGGATATATCCATCATCGAGAAGCATATTCATTTGATAATGGGATGCATCTGCCACACCGTCAAACATACAGTCTAGCAGGGGGATTAGCCAACCAGCCTTACCCCAATTCCTTGCTTCATGATGGGGAATCTTGCGCACCAATTCTCCAGTGCCAAGAGATAAAACAAAAAAGTCCTGTTCGTCGGGAAATAGCTTTTTAGCTTCAACGTAGGCAGATACGGATGGAGAGTTGATAAATACACCACCGTCCACTAAAGCTTTGACGGTATCGCCAATCGGTATGAGTGCAGGTTCAAAGTAGGTCGGTGCTGCTGATGTTGCCCGTGCAGCATGTTTCATCAGCACTGAGCTAAACTCTTCTCGCCAACTTTTGAAGAAAAGCGGTTCCCTATTTTCAATATCGTAGCTGGTAATCAGCGTTTTGGTTAACCCTGTGCCGAGGGTGTCATGACTGAAATACTCATCTAAAACGCGATCGAGCCCTTCATGGGAATAGAGCTCATCAATTAATCCACCCACGGAAGATATGCCTTTCCAGAGTGAACGGGGAAATATTTCCTGTCCTCGGGATTGGTAGATGTCGGCTAAGTCACGGGCCGTGTACTTAGGCTGTCCAGGTTCACCTTGTTTGGAAAAGCCCAGAGCTAAGATGCCTCCGGTTGAGGTGCCAGAGATTAAGTCAAAGCACTTAGAAACAGGCTTTTTGGTCTTTTCTTCTATATGGGCCAGAACGAGAGCGGGGATCAGTCCTCGAATACCGCCCCCATCAATACTTAGAATTTTTTTCATGATTGTCTCCTGTAAGCAAGGTTTTTTACTCAGGCAACATCGCTCATCTAGTGCTAACTATGCAGACCAGAGGAAGAGATGCGATGGGTTTTCGAAAAGGGCCTTGACGCAAAGACGCTAGCCTAGCATCTTACACATAGATAATGAGGCTGCAAAATTTAGTATAAACCGCTTTTGTGATCTTATGAACGGCAGTTTAAATCATTAATATTACCCGCAAACAGGGAGGCGATCGCCCCCACAGTCCCGGCAGGCGATCGCTCCTGATAAATCACGGCACTCCCAGGCAGCGATCGCCCGTTAGAATCATGACCCATGGCGATCGCGGGTCACTGCAGCGACAGCGACGGCACTGTAGGCGGGCACCAAAACAGATTCTTACTTGATACGCCTAGGGACTCCAAAATATTGCGCAAGATCTCTGTGCGGTCAAGCCAATGGTCTAGATCGTCGTACATCCGATCAGGATTGAACTCCTGGCTATAGTGGAGAACATGGGGCATGTCGGAGAATTCACTCGACCGTTGGGGCGACAACAGCAGCAAATGGAATGGTTTGCCCTGGCATTGCACGTCCAGCTTGTGCACAAGATCAAGCACCCCATCTCGATCAGCCCAGCCTGTACGGATAAAGAGTACCTTATCGCAATGGTTTAAGGTATACCAAAACCGGTCAGAGCGAGATTGATACCGTCGTCGCATCCGCTCATAGATAGGCGTCATGTCTTCTAGGGGGCGATCGCTCTCCTCCACTTCATGGGCAAAGGAGAGCCCTGTCCACTTAGTATGATAGATCCGGCCCGCGCTGGGGCTATAGTGCAGCAGATCTGGATTCCACATATCGGTGAAGCGATTCTCGATCATATCCGCCACATCAGATATGAGAGTTGTGCGAGTTAGGTCAAACGGAAAAGCTGGGCCGTCATACCCCATTTTGTAGAGCATCATCCGCACAGCGCAGCGATCGCCTAGGGGAAGAATGGCTACACGGTTAATGTCGGATAAGGCGCATTGATAGCGAAATAAAATGGCCGATCGCGGTGGTATCTTAGCTCGACTTTCTAAGCCATCTGGGCCAATCATCAGGGTGCGGAACGGTGCATCGGGCTCTAGCGGATCGCTGTAGACGCCAGAAGGCATAGCCCGCAGCGATCGCCGTACCGCCTGCCACATGGGATGAATATTAAATTCATACGCTGACTCATTCATGATCCATAGATGCTGATCATCCTGTTTGAGGATTCCCAACTGCCCATCATAGAACAGCAGCGTGGTTTGATCCGGAGACTCACTGTAGGCCGCACGGTAGGTCACACAGTCGCCAGGAGGCAAGAGGCAGGAGGAAGCAATCGCCCCATCATCTTGGACAAATAAGAATGGCATCTGGCTCGGTTGAGGCTGGGTGGTGAGATAGAGCCCAGGAATGAGATAGGCTTGGCGCAGGGCACTATGCAGCGACGTCCAGTCTGGGGTGAGGGAATACTCATAGGGAGACGTGTTGTGGATTGTGATCGCCTGACCATCAGGACTCACCGACAGCTCAAAGCCAGCAGAATCACGAAAGGCAGGTTGATCTACCTTGAGCAAGCGATCGCTACCCAAAGGTTGCTGATCTAAAACAGCTAGCGCCGCCTCATACATCCCTTGATGTCCTAGGGTATTGGGATGAGCTGGATCATAGGAAGTACCGGGTTTCCAGCGTCCCTGAGGATCAGCGATCGCCTCCAGCCAGTTCAAGACCGGCACCCCCCAGTCCATCATGCGGCGATGGGTCTCCCACAGGTAAGCAGCATGGTCAGCCGTATAGTCATTGTGGGCATACACATCCCCCAAAACCGGCTGGGCTCCTAAGGCCCGCACCATAGCTATCAGTCGTTTTAGACCTCGCTCAAATCGTTGCTGCAGCAGCGATCGCTCTTCGGGTGGATAGTGGGCAAACCCTTCATTCCCCAAAGACAGGGCTAGGATCACCACATCTGGGCGTTCTGGGGCAACAACAGATGCAAAGCGAGCGATCGTGCGGGTCACCGAGGCACCCACCTCCGATCGGTTCACCCAAATCTGCCCCCGTTGCTGCATCGTCTGCGCCAACTGCTGCGCCCATCCTTGCAGCCGCCAAGCCTTATGTCCTGCCGCTACAGAGCTACCTAAAATAACAACCTTGAGGCCCGTAGACAAGGGCAAAGGCTCGCGGACAGACACCAACGGATAACTAAATGGATAAGGCTGGACATAGCCAAAGACGCCATCATCAACCACCCAAGTCTCAGCATCTGCCCCAGCGATGGGCTCGATAGGCACCCAGCGGTTTGCCCCCCAAGATTCCCATTCAACCTGCCCATCGGGATGCAGGCGGATATACTTGTACTCTAGCTGGGAGCGATCGCCGGGCTGGATGTCCAGATCCGTCCACCAAATGGGGTAGCGATCGCGACTCGTCTGTAGGCGGATACAGTGGGCAGGATCCCATGCCCCTAGCTCAGGGATACTTCCTACAAGACCAATGCATTCACCCGGCTGGGTATGGGCACCAAGTTGAAATTGATACATAGATGCTGCCTGATGGAGAGTGTCGAAGACAGGCTGGTTAATTAGAACTACTCTGACGGTATCATAAAGAACTCTCGACGTATGTCTTGCACTTAACACTCCTAGACTAGAGTTATGGGTAGCTCCTGTTAAGCTATGTTTTTATTTCTGTTTTATAGAGCAATAACTTAATAAAGCGACACCTTCCCGAAACAAAAGCTCCAGGACGGATAAGTTCTAGAATTTTTATACCTTCAACAAAAATAGAATATGCTTACAGGGATCAATCAGGTTAAATCGGAAGGTCATCTGATGCTCAATGAACAATCCACACTGCTGTTCGATCAAGTATGTTCAATCTGTTTGACTTAAAAAGTTATAGGGTAAGTGAATGCCATAGGGTTCATTGCCAATACAGTCTGCAAATTTCAGGCGAGTAAAGTCCTTAGGGCTTTTCCAATAATGATCCTTAATTAAAATATATCGGCGAGAGACTCGCTTCGCCTCTTGTAGCATTTGTATCAGTCAGTTTTCCATTGGATGCGCCTAGGCCTAAAACAGTTTGGTTATGTTGGAAATGCACTGCCAGGATCTGAGTGAGATAATGGCGACGTAGGAGAAATAAGATATGTTCATTCAGCGATCGCATGGCGGTAGGACATGTTTGGGTAACACCATTCAGAACTGATGTATAGGTTGAATCAGACAATAGGAGGCTAAGCATCGGTAGTACTTAAGTAGATTTACTCGTCATCGGTCAGAGTGAGGTGGATCGTACTCTAGCCCTCAGGCATTGATGGTTAAGGGCACGATCAGCTGCATCAGAGGAACTTGGAAAGCGCCATCATCAACGGTTACCCATGCTTTGCATCCTGGCTCATACACCCATCGTAGACAATCCGTCTCCATAGGACAGCGGGAGATCCATCTAGAATGAAGCGGTCAGACTGCTAAAAATCCTTCAACTTTTCGGATTCTTAAGACAACAGCTCGAACTCTGTATAAGAACGTCACGGTCTAAATGGTCACTGTCCGATTGAATTGGCTTGAGTTTAACCTGAAATGTCCTGACACATATCCGACTAGAGAGAGATGTGTGAAAGGGAGCGAGGCTAGCAGAGAAGGACTGAAGAGGTTACGTGTTGGACGAGCAAGGACTACAGCAAAAAACTCGGGGCTTTGCCATGCAGGCCATTCGGCTAGTGGAAGCCTTACCCCATGGGCTACCAGCCGACGAACTCGGGCGACAATTTTTACGGTGTGCAACCACGCTAGGTATTTTTTGCCGCCACACCTGCTGGCGATCGCCTCAGGCTCTTCAGCAACTGCACGATACCGTTTATGTGGCGGAGGAGTGTTTATACTGGCTGGAACTGTTATCCGAGAGTGGCTTTCTACCCAACAACAAGGTCGAAACGGTGGTCGTGGATATTACGGAGATCCTCGCCTACTGTTTCCAGGAAATTCATCATGTCGGTCATGCTATAGCGGTTGATCCCATCTCTGATGTCATCCCACATGTCGATCAAACTGATAAAGGCGATCGCTGTTAGGGTGCGATCGCCTTTGTCCAAATTTGCACTACTCTCCCCATGCCTCTAGGGAGATAGGTTCTGCCAGAGAATGAACCCAGCCATGACAAACAGTAGATAGCCAAATCCTTTTTGTAGATGCTGTGCCTTGATAGACGGGAGAAGCTGAACGCCCAGTACCATACCAATTATCGCAGCCAGGGTAAAGGTAAACATCAAGGGCCAGTCTAGGGTCACCTGTCCTAAATAGCCAAGGAAACCTGTCACCGACTTCATGGCAATAATCAACAGGGACGTGCCCGTCGCCTGTTTCATCGGCACATTCCCCAACAGCACCAGGGCAGGCACAATTGCAAACCCGCCGCCCACGCCCACCAATCCGGTTAAAACTCCAACCCCCAACCCTTCCACCGCAATCCAAATCCAGCGGTGCTTATGGACGTGGGAGGCAGCTTTAGGGGCGATCGCCTCTGGATTGCCGCGTTTACGAATCATCAACAGGGCCGCCGCTAGCATGGTGACACCAAACAACCCCATCTGCACCGTTTCGGTGATCCACGGCAGGGCTGCCAATCGTGCGCCTAGGTAGGCACCCACCATCGCCGCCGGGCCAAAGAGCAAGGCTGTTTTCAAGCGCACATTGCCCATGCGCCAATGGGGAATCGCACCCAACAGGCTGACTGCCCCCACAACCACCAGAGACATGGCGATCGCTGCCTTGGCCGGCACACCCATAACATAGACCAGCACCGGCACCGCCAAAATCGACCCACCACCACCAATTAACCCCAAACTTAGCCCAATGAGGCCAGCTAAAAGGTAGCCAACAATTATCAGAACCATAGGTTACTATCACCCGTGAATCATGGGATAGGGGTAGGCGGCAACCAACAACAACTGTTTCGCCGTGCCCCGTCGCACATTTAGCGGTTGTAGGGAAGTTTTCCCAACAGAGTGGCCATCATGCAGGTGCCGCTAACGCCAGCAAAGGTTAAGCCTGCTCCCACAAAACCGCTCAGGAGCAGAAAGGTAGGAGATACAAAGGCTCCCAGCAACGTACCGGTTAACACCAAGGTTCCAGCAACAATTTGCACCTGCCGCATAATGCTAATGGGCGCGTTAGGATTCACGACGGTGGCTTGCCCAGCCGCCTTCCAAGCCTGTAGGCCGCCATCTAGATGGATCACCTCAGACCACTGATCGGCCAAGAGGCGCTTAGCAGCTTCGGCGGAACGGTTACCGGTTTGGCAATAGAGCACTACAGAGCGATCGCCTTTGGGAAGTTGTTCAGGCTTAAAACTAGATAAGGGCAACGAGTAGGCACCGGGAATATGTTCACCGCGATATTCACTACGTTCTCGTACATCCACCAGCAGAACGCGATCGCTCTCTAGCTCTTGCTGAAGGGTATAAGCATCAATAGTTTGCAGGACAGGAGCCTTAAGGATCGTCATAAGAATAATTTAGGTTGAAGATAAACAACAAAAGCGTGAACGCAAGCGAGAGTCAAGATAAACTTAGCGCAGAGCTGCCGCTGCACTACCACACTTCTGGTTAGCAGGAACAGCTTCAGCAATCTTTTTAGGATCAGGTAAATTAAGACTGTTCATCAAAGTCACAAATTGATCGCGGTTTTGCCCCGCCAGTCGGGGATTGTATCGCTTCTCTTCGCCAATAGTGGACGCCGTCTGGCCGCGATAGTCATGCCCTGGATACACCAGCGTGTCATCCGATAAGGTAAATAGCTTCTGGGTGATGTGGTCGTACAGCGTGCCCGCATCACCACTTTGGAAATCCGTGCGTCCGCAGCCGCGAATCAGCAGAGAGTCACCGGTCAAGACGCGATCGCCGTTCACCCAATAGCTCATATGACTGTCCGTGTGCCCCGGAGTAGCGATCGCCTGAATGGCAATATTCCCCACATGAACGGTTTCTCCATCAGCAATATGGCGATCGGCACAGGCAGCCTCGGCCCGCTCCGGCACAATACCCTCACATGCCGTCAATTGGCGCAGCTTGCCGGTACCGGTGATATGGTCGGCGTGGATGTGGGTTTCCAAACAGTAGCGCAGCGTTAGATGGAGCTCGCCT
>DATNRH010000174.1 GCA_036703605.1 Candidatus Obscuribacterales bacterium
TCAAGACCGTGATTGCGGAAATTGTCCGGAATATGGGGTCTACACTAGGAGCCTGCGGTGATTTAAACCGGAATGTGATGGCTCCTCCAGCTCCCTACAAGAACCGTCCAGAGTATGTGTATGCTCAGGAGTATGCCAATCACATCGCTGATTTGCTAACGCCCCACACCGGTGCGTACTACGAAATTTGGCTGGATGGTGAAAAGGCAGTGACCTCGGAGGTGAATCCTGCGGTGGTGGCGGCGCTACAGCCCAAGAGCAATGGCACTGTATTTGCTGAGGGAGAGGAGCCGATTTATGGCACCTACTACATGCCCCGTAAGTTTAAGTGCTGTGTGACGGTGCCGGGGGATAACTCGGTGGATCTCTACTCCCAAGATGTCAGTCTTGTGGTGCTCACCAATGACCAGGGGGATCTGGAGGGTTTCAATGTGTTGGCGGGTGGCGGCATGGGGCGCACTCACAATAAGGAAGAAACCTTTGCTCGCTTGGCAGATCCGATTTGCTATGTGGACAAGGATGATGTTTATGACCTGGTGAAGGCGATTGTGGCGACTCAGCGAGACTATGGCGATCGCGTCAATCGCCGCCATGCTCGTATGAAGTATTTGCTGCATGACTGGGGCGTGGAACGGTTTAGCCAAACCCTAGAGCAATACTTTGGTCAACCGCTCCAGCCGTTCAAGCCTTTACCTGAGTTTGAGTACAAAGATTATCTAGGCTGGCATGACCAAGGGGATGGCAAGCTATTTTTAGGCATCTCCATTGAGAATGGTCGGGTGCATGATACGCCTACCCTGCAGATCAGAACGGCACTGCGCGAAATTGAGCAACGCTTTGCACTACCGATGCTGCTGACGGCTAACCATAATTTAGTGCTGTATGACATTGATCCGGCAGCCAAGTCCGAGATTGATCAACTACTGCAGCGCTATGGTGTGGTGCCAGTGGAAAACCTGGATCCTCTAACGCGCTATTCGATGGCCTGTCCGGCGTTGCCGACCTGTGGGCTGGCGATTACGGAATCGGAGCGGGTGTTGCCCAGCATTAACGATCGCATTCAGGCGGTGCTCAAGCGGGTGGGCTTGCCGGATGAAGCCATCGTCATCCGGATGACGGGCTGCCCCAATGGCTGTGCTCGTCCCTATCTGGCGGAGCTAGGGTTTGTGGGGCAGGCATCGGAGGCCTATCAAATCTGGCTGGGTGCCAGTCCTCACCAAACGCGTTTGTCTGAACCCTATATGGATCGCATGGCGATCGCTGACCTAGAGAAAACCCTAGAACCGTTGTTCGCCCAGTTCAAGCAACAGCGCCAGATAGGGGAAAGCTTTGGTGACTTTTGCCATCGGGTTGGCTTTGAAGCGCTGCGGCAGTTTAGCGCGATCTATCAGCCCAAATCATCGCGATCGCCCAACCGCTCCCGCTATCGCATTGGTGTGGGGGATGAGATCTATGCCCAGCTCAAAACAGCTGCAGAACAGCAGGGCCGCCCGATGACAGAGTTGGCAACAGAAGCGATCGCTGCCTACTTGAAGACCGCCGCTGATTCCTAAGCCTCCCTTGACGATCGCGCCAGAGTTCTCCACAATGGAGAAAGACTGTAACGTTTTGTAAACGGTTGTGCTGCTAATGACTAACCCTCAACCTTC
>DATNRH010000175.1 GCA_036703605.1 Candidatus Obscuribacterales bacterium
TCCTGCTTCCGATATTCCCAGCCAGGCCCGCCGGTTTTACTATGACCATTGGCTAAGGCTGATTCCCGATGCTAACTATCAGCCAGCGCGTCTGATTCCTGAATGCCATCCCCAAACCCAAGAGCCGCTGGATCTCAGCCATGCCACCCTGCGCAGTGTGTCGTCTGGGCATCTGCAATACCTCAAAAATATGGGCGTTGCTGCATCGTTTAGCATTTCTCTCATCAATGAACAGCGGCTCTGGGGACTGATTGTCTGCCATCACGATGCTCCCAAATGGGTCAACTACGAAACCCGTCGCGCTTGTGAACTGTTGGGACAATTCCTCTCGGTGGAATTTGTGCGGCAGCAGGAACGGGACTTTGTGGCTAACCAAGCCAAAATTCAAGGCATTCAGCGGCAATTACAGCTGCATCTGTCGCCCAATCCCGTGGCGATCGCCGCCATGTTCCAGCATTATCAAACGGATATTTTGAGGTTGGTGCAGGCCCAAGGGGCAGCGCTTTGGCTCAATCAACGTCTGCATCAGGTGGGAGAAACCCCCGACAAGCCGGATACAATGGCGCTGCTGGCCTGGATTCGCCAACAGAAAGACGATATCGTTTGCACCGATCGCTTGGTGCAAGTCTATCCAGAGTCCATGCGGTTTAAAGACGTAGCTGCCGGTATTTTATCTATTTCCATTGTCCTCAAACATACCGCCTACCACCTGATTTGGTTTCGCCAAGAGCAGGTGCAAACGCTGCATTGGGCTGGCAATCCCCATGAACACCCCACCTATTTAGATGATCACCAAGTGCTGCGTCTGTCACCTCGCGGCTCCTTTGAGCGCTGGAAGGAGGAGGTGCGCGATCGCTCTCTGCCCTGGCAACCGCTGGATTTAGAAGCGGCACGGCAACTGCGCAATACGCTGATGCTGGCGGCGCTGGAATTTTCCCACAGCGCGATGCAGAAGCTGACGGAGCAAGCCGAGCAGGCCAATCGAGCCAAAAGCCAGTTTTTGGCCAAAATGAGCCATGAACTGCGCACGCCATTGAACGCTATTTTGGGCTTCACTCAGCTGATGTCGGGCGATCGCACCCTGTCGCTTGAGCACCAAGAACATTTGGGCATCATTGGCCGCAGCGGTGAACATTTGCTGGCGCTCATTAATGACG
>DATNRH010000176.1 GCA_036703605.1 Candidatus Obscuribacterales bacterium
CCGCCTGCTATGAGCGTATGGCAGCCAACATGGCGCTAAACCCTGGCTCCAATTATGCTGTATATCAATCAGCCATAGGTGATAAGCAAGGCACGGTCAGCATGGATGATGTTAAGGGCAGACCAAGGATCACCAGTGCAGGCAAGGTCAAGGATGGCGGCATCATACCAATGAGCACCATAGACAGCATGGTATTTACCCACCCAGTCAAGGCCATCAAGATAGACGTTGAAGGCTATGAGCTTAGCGCATTGAAGGGCACTCGTGGTACGCTTGAGGCATACCACCCACTGGTGATAGCCGAGGCACTGGATGACCAGGCAGAGAACGCACTAAGGGAATATATGCAGGGACTGGGATATCATGTACGCAAGGCCGATGACCGTAACCTGATATTCACCCATGCCTAAGCGAGCACCCCGCCCATGTACCAAGCCCATGTGCAAGGAGTACGCAACCAAGGGCAGCCGATGCGATAAGCACCAGCCCGAGGCATGGAGTACCAGCAAGGACAAGAGCAGGCATGAGCGTGGGTACGGTAACGAATGGGATAAGCGGCGCAAGCGGATCATGGTCAGGGATCGATACCTATGCCAGCAGTGCAAGCGAGCAGGGCTAACAGTCAGGGCTGATCAGGTAGACCACATCATCAACAAAGCCAAGGGCGGCAGCAATGAGGATGGTAACCTTGAGGCGATATGCAAGCCATGCCACAAAGCCAAGACACAGAGAGAGGCGCAGGAGGGGAGGCGATGAATTTTGATATTGGGTACTACTGGGTGGACAATGGAGGTGGCCCCGAGGTGTGGAGATTGCTTGAATCGGAAAGAGGGAAAGCCTGGGCTAAACCAGGGTCTAATGATTTGATTTTGGAAAAAAAGGCAAAGCATGGAAATTTGCGTGTTATAGGCCGCGCAGGTCCAGTCCCTGGGATTGATAGTCTTAAAGATTGCGCCTGCCATGGGTGGGGCTGCCAAGCCTGTTGTAAGAGTGATGATAAGATAAGGGGGCGGAAGGGGATATTTGGATAAATCAACCACCTACAGAGACATAGCGAATAAATGCTCTAAGAAGGCCCTTAGAGCGTCGCAACGGTGACCCTTTACTTATAGGCACAGACTATCATAATCACCCTCAAATAGCCTCGATGGGTGACGGGGGAGGTCAAAAAGTGACGTAGAACGTCAGGGGAC
>DATNRH010000177.1 GCA_036703605.1 Candidatus Obscuribacterales bacterium
CGGTACCCAAGACAGTACGGGTTTCCTCAATCAGATCGGGGCTGAAGAGCGGATCGGGCTCACTCGACAGCCGCGGGCCGTTATTCAAAAACTGCGGGTTAATCAACTGGCTGTTGTAGACCAGCCCCACAGCCCAATGTCGCCCATCCTTCTCCTCTAGTTTGACAAACGAGCCAAACCCAAAGGCGTCAGCAGAGGGCGGATTATCTACCGCGTAGGCATCATCAAGCTGAACAATATAGTCGCAATGAGAATTGGACTTGACGACCTTTCCCAATCGCATAAACTCACCGCATTCTATGACCGACTATCAACCGACGTCCGTTGACCGGCACCCATGGGGGAGCGATCGCCTTCAATGCCCAATTCTAGCGCAGGGGTTGGCCAGGTGAACCAGGTTTGCGGTGCATCCCATCGGGATTCCCTTGCCATTCCATAAAGAATGCCTCCGCGCCCACCCACCATCGACCAAACGGCCCAAGTTGGGTTCAGCCCAGAGGACACTCAAGAGATTCTGTCAAGATGAGCTGAATAATCCGCACCGAAAGCGAATCACCCAAACCGACCTTGACCAACATCATCCTTCACCCTGCCCTATCTAGGACATGGCTTGAATGATGTAGTCAAAATAAGGAGCCGCTTCAGACGCATCTTCTGCACTAAGCAGCGCTAAAGACGCATTCTTCAGGCAACGAACAGCTTCAACCATACCGGGAACCGGAACTCCTAGGGAGTTGTACATTTCCCGAACGCCAATCAAGCCAATGCTTTCAATCGGCTCTTTGGATCCACACAAGATTCCATAGGTAATCAGGCGCAGGTACCAGCCGTAATCCCGGAGGCAAAGGGCCCGCTGTCTCTGTCCATAGGCGTTGCCACCAGGAGCGATAAAGTCAGGACGTTTGCGCCAGAGCTGCTTGCTGGATTCTTCTACAATTTTTCTCTCATTTTCAGACAGGGTTGTGACGATACGAATTCGTTGCTCACCCGTCTGAAAGAAGCTGCGCATGGTGCTCAGTTCGCCACTGCTGGGGTAGCGAAGTTCATCATCGGCATTGAGAATGACTTGGCTAACTACACTCATAGTTATCGTAGGAATTTTGTTGAAATGACTAGATTATCAGTAGTCTAGCGATTATGAGAGCCAGAAGAAAGGAACATCTGCATCAGGCGATCGCTAGGGTATCAGTCCCTATCGTCTCACTAGTCGAGTATTTTGCCAAAGTTCTAACCAAGACTAGCTTGAAAAGTCTGGAGAGCAGGCGATCGCTGTCTATCGACCAACCTGCTCTAGGCTTGATATCCCTTGGGTTTCACGCTAACGATCTCGATCGGGGGAGCGATCGCTTTTGTCTAGAAATGTTGCGAAACATAACGAACCTCTCACGAAAGCGATCGCCCCAGGCTCCTAACCTTCCTGAGGCACAAAGGTAAGAGCTGCCGAGTTCATGCAGTAGCGCTGCCCGGTGGGCGCTGGGCCATCGTCAAACACGTGCCCCAAGTGGGCTCCGCAGGACGCACAGACCACTTCCGTGCGCACCATGAAAAAGCTGCGATCGCTCTCTAGACCCACATGCTCATCTTGGATGGGAGCCCAAAAGCTCGGCCAGCCGGTGCCGGAATCAAACTTCGTCTCGGAGCTAAACAACTCGGTGCCACAGCAGACACACTGGTAAATTCCAGCTTGTTTGTTGTCGTGGTAAGCTCCGGAGAAGGCCCGCTCGGTACCTTTTTTACGGGTGACCTTAAATTGTTCTGGGGTCAGCTCTTGCTTCCACTCATCGTCGGTTTTCTGAACTTTCTGAATCATCATGCATTCTCCTATGGGTGGCAGGATCGTCCGTGATTGCCTGCGTTTAAATCGTTCTACTTGAATTGTTACAAATTTTGAACCCCAGAGGCGAGTCATCGCTCTGCCGACAGCGATCGCCTGTCTTGTTTTGCCACGTTGTATGCCCGAGTATGCCCGACTTTATGAAATACCCTCAGCAGGCAGATGCTCGCACCCTAGCATTTCTAGCCCTCAAAGCTATCCAACACGGTGGGTTTGCCAATGTGATTGTGGATGATGTGCTCACCCAGTCGCCCTTGCCCGATCGCGATCGCCGCTTGGTGGCAGAATTGGTCTACGGCAGTGTCCGTCGCCAGCGCACCCTCGATACCTTGATCGACCAATTGGCCAGTAAGCCTGCCAGCGACCAACCGCCCGATCTGCGGCTAATTCTTCACCTAGGGCTCTATCAACTGCGGTATCTTACCCACATTCCAGCCTCAGCAGCGGTGAACACCACGGTGGAGCTGGCCAAGCAGCAGCGGCTAGGCGGGCTGTCGGGCTTTGTCAATGGTCTACTGCGTCGCTATACCCGCTTGGCAGAGACCAACGTGGATCCCCTGCAGCTCCCCGAGGAGGCGATCGCCCGTCTGGGGCTGCAGTACAGCTATCCTGATTGGATCGTACAAGTCTATGTGGATCAGCTCGGCATAGCGGCCGCCGAAGCTCTGTGTGATTGGCTCAACCAGCCACCCAGCCTAGATCTACGGGTGAATCGTCTCCGGGCCTCCGTAGACATTATCCTCAAAGAATTTCAGCAAGCTGGCCTAGAAGCCGAGCCCGTCCCCCATCTTCCCGATGGCATTCGCCTACGCGGCGGCGGTGCGGTGCGATCGCTGCCGGGATTTCAAGAGGGACTCTGGACGGTGCAAGACAGTAGCGCCCAGTTGGTAAGCCATTGTTTAGATCCCCAGCCGGGGGAGGTGGTGATCGATGCCTGTGCAGCTCCCGGCGGTAAAACCACCCATATAGCTGAGCTGATGGGCGATCGCGGTACCGTGTGGGGCTGCGATCGCTATGCCAGTCGCCTCAAGCGTATTGACCAAACGGCCCAACGCTTGGGGCTAACCTCGATTCAAACCTGCCTGGGGGACAGCACTCAGATGGAGCAGTTTATCGACCAGGGCGATCGCGTTTTGGTGGATGCCCCTTGTTCTGGGTTGGGCACTCTGCACCGCCATGCCGACGCCCGCTGGCGACAAACGCCTGAAAGCGTTGAGGCGCTGGTGATCCTACAACAACAGTTGCTCACCCAAACAGCTACCTGGGTAAAGCCTGGCGGCTGTCTGGTGTATTCCACCTGTACGCTGCATCCAGCAGAGAACCAAGGTGTCGTCCAGCAGTTTCTCGCCAACCATCCCCATTGGCAGCTTCAACCGTTATCATCTATGGCGATCGCCACGCCCTATGACTCGTCAGAAGGATGGCTCACGGTTTGGCCCCATAGACATCACATGGATGGCTTTTTCATGGCCAAACTGAAGCGATCGCCCGAGTCATCTCGCGAATAACGGAGAACGATAGGCCCAGGATCAAGATTGATCCGATGGACTCGAATCGCCTTCACTACTGACTTTTGGAACAATGTCAGGACGATCCGCATCTTCCCAACCGGGCGGACGCTTAGAGTTGTACCAGGCAATGGAACCAATGGCAACCGCAGCAATAAATCCCACAACGTATACCGCTGTAAAGGCAACTGGAAATTGAGAAGCTGTCGCGGTTGCATCCATCAATACAATCATGGTGTATACCAGTCCTTAATAAATCAGCCCTACTATCCTAGGGGATGCCTCTGGGTGAGTCATCTCCCCTTAGTTCTATTCCCTAGTATCCCAGATTCACGCCGAGGGCGATCGCTATTGTAGGGGAGCCGGCTCCAACCCAGGCTCAACAGGCACTGGAGACGCTGACGATTCTGGGGCAGGTGGCGGCAGATCGAGCGGTGGTACTTCTGGCGGCACCTCTACCACAGGCGGTTCGGCAACAGGAGGCGCAGGCTCACCTTCACTGAAGCTATCCTGAGAGGCCGGTTCTGGCGCCGGTTCTGGCGCATATTCTGGCGGCGGACTATAGCCCTGATCTCCAGACTCCTCATAGCTGGGCGCATCAGGCTCTTCAGACCAACTTCCAGAGGATGCCGGCGTACTAGAACTAGAGGATGCCGACGGAGTTTGCGTTTGAGCACGTACAGGCTGGGCTTGAATCGTAGGTGTTCGTCCCTCCAGCGGGGGTAACTCAGGGAATGACTCCACCGGTAGTTCGTCCACAACGCGACTCATGAAGTCATGCCAGGTAAGAGCAGCGGTAGCACTAGCCCCCCATGTCCGAGTACTGTCATCATTGCCCAACCAAACCCCCGTGACCAACTGGGGGATGTAGCCAACGAACCACAGATCCCGATAATTTTCTGACGTCCCTGTCTTTCCTGCCACAGGACGCCCTGGGAGCGAGGCATTGACGCCCGTACCACTTTGCACCACCCCCTGCAGCATCCAGGTGACAATCGCAGCGGTATCTTCACCAATAGCTCGCTCTGGCGCTACCTCGGCTTCGTAGATCACCGTACCGTACCGATTGGTAACGCGCACAATACCATGGGGATCAGCATGGAGTCCTTCAGCCGCCAAGGTGCCATAGGCGCTGGTCATTTCCAGCAGGTTCACCTCCGAGGCACCCAGCGCCATGGAGTAGGTGGGCATCAAGGCGGATTGAATGCCCATTTTGGTCGCCACCTCAACCACCGGAGAAAAACCAACATCAATCAGGGTCTTCACGGCTACGACGTTGATCGACGAAATCAGGGCATCACGAATGCTGATCGTTCCTCGAAAACTACGGCCATAGTTTTGGGGTTCATAGCCATCGACCTTAAACGGCGCATCTTCGTAGGTTTTGTACGGAGACATGCCACTAGCGATCGCTGCCGCATAGACAAAGGTTTTGAAGGTCGAGCCAGGCTGACGCTGGGCTTGGGTCACTCGGTTAAACTGACTATCGTCAAAATCGGTCCCCCCCACCATGGCCTTAATTTCGCCCGTGCGTGGATCGAGGCTCACCAGCGCTGCCTGTTCAAAGGCTTCGTAGGTGCCGTAGTTTTCAATGGCATTTTCGATGGTTTCTTCCGCAATCCGCTGCCACTCTAAATTTAGGGTCGTTTCGACCACCAGCCCACCCAGCTCAAGCTGGTCTTGGGAGATCAACTCTGGCAGTTGCTGCTGAATGTAGATGGTGAAATAGGGAATCTCACTGTTGAAATATTTAGGCTCACTTGGATTGAGCGTTAAAGACTCAGCGATCGCTGCATCTCGCTCTGCCGGAGTAATGAACTCGGCTTCAACCATACGGTTGAGCACCACATCTCGTCGCTGCAGGGCCAGATCAGGATTGACCAACGGTGAGTAGTCGGTGGGGGCGGGAGGCAACCCAGCAATCAGCGCGGCTTCCGATAGGGTCAGATCCTCTACAGACTTACTAAAATAAACCCAGGCCGCATCCGCCACACCATAGGCTCCAGAGCCAAGATAGACCAGGTTGAGATATTGCCCTAAGATGCTGTCCTTCTCTAGCTCTTGCTCCATTTTTTGAGCTAAAAGAGCTTCCCGCAGCTTACGTTCATAGGTACGGTCTTGGTCAAGAAACACAATGCGAGCAAGCTGTTGGGTGATGGTGCTAGCCCCTTCTACCACTTCTCCCACCCGGATATTCGTGCGGGCAGCGCGCACGATCGCCCAGTAGTCTACGCCGTTGTGCTCGTAGAAGTTTTTGTCTTCGGCGGCAATAAACGCATTGACCAGCCTATCTGGCATGACGTCAAAGGCCACTTTTTCTCTAGTTGCAGGGCCAATGGTCTGCAAGATAGTACCGTCATCGGACTGGATCGTCAGCGTGCCATCCCGAGCGTAGGTGAGCACATCCGCGGCATCGGGCAGGTCTCGACGCACAGATTCCAACATGCGCACCGTTGTGAAGTAGCCACTACCCACAACGCCAACCGCTACACCTAAACCGGCACAGAGCCAGTAACGTCTAGCAAGGCGCCTGCGCTGGGACGGGGGTCGACGACGCGATCGCTTCTCGCGAACAGGACTCGATGCAGTATCAGACACTTGGGCATCTGCTAGGTCAGCGGGCGATCGCTCAGCGCGGGCCGACCACAGCGATCCAAACCAGGAGAGTTTGGGGGTATTAGGACGATTCATACCAACCACCTGCGACTGTTTGGTCTGTTTATCACAACTGGGATGCCCCTTCAGCCTCAATTGAAACGTCTTTAACGTTGTAAGGAAGTTTGTCACTAGAAATTCCTGCAGGTCTCACGGTTTATGGGGTATGGCTTTCAAGCCTTCCAACAAACTCAAGCGACTGAATCACTTAATTTCAAGCAAGGTGCGATCTAGAAGCATAGCCACATCCTAGATTCCACAAGCATTCCTGATGTCACAATCGCTTCTAGCCTAGCTCACTCAGGTGCCCAGCCTACTGAATAGAGCAGCTAAAAACTCCAGCATCAGGAAAAATGAGGTTGTATATGGCTGTACCTTAGCCCACGGCATTAGCCTCACGATATTGATCTAGACTATCGACTGGAAATTTAGCGAATTATGAACGTGGTTTTCAAAGTCTTAACACTATGAGGTATTAGTGTATCTTGTCTAGTCCCTCGCAGAAAGATCTCATGGCTCAACGACTGGGTTCAGTGTGAGGGTAGTCCGTTTGGCTAGGATAGGAGCATTGACCGATGGGTTAGGGGTTTCAGACACCCCAGCCTGTTGCCAAGCATGGAGATGTGATCGCTTCTATCTCCCTGATGTTGTCAAGATGTTGTGACGCTAGTTGGATCTATGAGTGCATCAGAACCAAGCAAAAAAAAAGAAGCCCTGCCAACAAGTGGGATTGGAGGACTTGTTGCTGGATTTAGCTATCCCCTCAGAGCGATCGCCTTTCTGCAACAGACCCCGCGCCTAGCCTGGTATGTCTTGATTCCCATCATCATCAATGTCATCGTCGGCGGCACCTTCTACACCTGGGCTCTCTCAGCAGGCTTTAACGGCATTGATGGGCTAATGGCCGGTCTGCCGGACTGGGCACGATTTCTGGAGCTGCTGCTCCGAGGCTTACTGGCCATTATCTTGTTGATTGCCACGGGACTGCTGCTGCTGCAATTTGGCGGCATTCTGGGTTCGCCCCTCTACGGACGGCTATCGGAAGAGCTGGAAATTCTGCGCACAGGACATAAACCCGAGGACGTCCCTGGCATTGGCAGCATTGTGCGGGATATTTGGCGCGCTATTTTGTTTGAGCTGAAAAAATTGGTGCTGGTGATCGGGTTAGGTCTACCGCTGTTTTTCATCGGCTGGTTTCCCGGCATTGGCACGGCGATCGCCACCGTAGGCAGCATTGGACTGGGGGTGACTATTGTTTGCTTAGACTTTTTTGATCCGGCTTTGGAACGCCGCCGCCTGCGATTTCGCGACAAGCTAGGCTGGGTGCGCCGCAGTTTTCCAGCCAGCGCCACCTTTGGCCTGGTCAGTCTAGGACTGGTGAGTATTCCCTTCGTCAACCTGCTGGCCATTCCCCTTTGCATTACGGCGGGCACCTTGTTTTTCTGCGATCGCATTTTGCCCAAACTGGAACCGGGCAATCGCGACTAGCCATCCCAGCGTTCCACCAGGGTGGAAATCCCTAAGCCACCGCCCACGCCAATCAGCGCCAGGCCACGCCACGCTCCCGGCGAACGATGGCGAACCAAATCGGTAAACAACCGCGTCATTAAAATCGCCCCGGAGGCCCCGTAGGGATGGCCCAGGGCGATCGCGCCACCGCCAGGATTCACCAACTCAGGCGGAATCTCTAGGACATCTAAGCAAGCCAAAACTTGGGCGGCAAAGGCTTCGTTAAACTCCACGTGGTGCACCTCTGCCCAGGTGAGCGCCGGGTAGAGGTTCAGGAGTAACCGAGTTGAGGCGACGGGGCCGATGCCCGCTAGGTTAGGATCGACGCCTGCGATCGCCGCGTCCACAAACCGTAGCCCCTGACGAATGCCCAAGGCACGGCACTGCTCCTCCGCCATGATCAGCACCGCCGCCGCTCCGTCGTTGATCGGGCAGGCGTTGCCTACGGTTACCGTTCCCTCAGGACTAAACACCGGCGGCAGCTTTGCCAAGCGTTCTAGGGATAAACTAGCCCTGGGACAGTCATCGTCGGTCACCCTGGTTTGGCTAGACAGGGGCACCGGCACCCGTTCTAGAGCAAAACGTCCTGCCTGCTCCGCCGCGATCGCCTTCTGATGACTCTGGAGAGCGTAGGCATCTTGGCGATCGCGGCGAATGCCGTAGGTTTGGGCCACTTGATCTGCCGCTGCGCCCATATCTGGATCACCGAGGGCTGCCGGAGCAAAGCGGGCCCGATGGGTGAACCGAGGCAGGTCATAGAGGGAAGCAGGTTTCTCGATCCGCCAAGGTGCCGTACTCACGCTTTCCATACCGCCAGCTATGTAGCAATCGCCCGCCCCCGATTGAATTAGTCGAGCTGCTAGATTAATGGCCGCCAACCCCGATCCACACTGGCGATCCACCGTCAGCCCCGGCACCGAGACTGGAAAACCTGCCGTCAGCGCCGCCAGCCGGGCCGGATTGCCCCCTGGGCCCATCGCATTACCCAACACCACATCCGCCACCGCATCGGGGCCCAGCCCCACATCCTCTAGCAAGGCCCGCAGTACAGGAGCTGCCAACTGCTCCACCGAGAGCGATCGCAGCGATCGCCCCACCCGCCCAATGGGGGTACGTCGGGCCGCCACAATGATCGGCGCACGGCTCATCGCAGCACCTCCAGCTCCGGCGCAGCCTCTAGGAGCCACTGTCGCAGCACTAGACGATCCAGCTTGCCGCTCGGGGCGATGGGCCAGCGGGAGGTGGTGTAGAACTGCTGAGGACAGTGGGCACGGGGCACCTGGGTGCGCATCCAGGTCAACAACTGTCGCCGCGTCGGTCGTTCTGCTCCCTGCCATGCCAGCACCGCCACCAAGCGATCGCCCCGCTGCTCATCCGGCACCCCCACCACCACCGCTTGCTGAATGTCTAACCGCTGCTCTAACACCTGCTCAAGCTGCCGAGGATAGAGCGTCAAGCCGCCGGTGGTGAGGCGATCGCCCTCCCGTCCTGCCAGATACAGCCAACCTTGGTCATCCAGCCAACCGCGATCGCCCACCGTGGCCCAATTCCCAAGCCAGCGCAGCCCCCCCGGCTCATCGGCCAAATACCCCAGACTGATCATGGAACTTTGGATGGCAATCCAGCCCACCTCCCCCGGTTCACAGCGATCGCCATCATCCCGCAACACCGATAGACGAACCCCAGCCATGGCCCGGCCCACGGATGCCGACGGTGGCGACTCCTGAGATGACCGCAGGCTGACAAAACTTAGCTCCGATGCACCGTAGTAGGCATAGGTCACCGCCTTAGGAAAAACGGCCGCTGTGGTTGCAGCCAAGGACGCCGGACAGCGACTGCCAGCACAAACCACGCCACGCACCGACAGATAGACACCGCGCCGCCGTTCTGCCAAACGAGCGATCGCCCCCACCATGGTGGGCACCCCCACCAGCCAGGTAATCGCCGCCTGATCGAGCAGGCGCAAACCTTGGCGGACGCTGAAATAGGGCAATAGATACAGAGTTGCCCCCGCCTGCAAACTATCCACAGCAGTGAACAACGACAGGCTGTAGGCCAACGAGCCGGGCACCAAGACGCGATCGCCCGCCCCGATGCCAAATTCCTGACGGCTGACCGCAAAGCTATCGATCCAAGACTGATGGTGACGCAGGATGCCCTTGGGTAGCCCAGTGGTTCCCGAAGTAAAGCCAATGTAGAAAGGCGTATCGGGGGCGATCGCTTGGGGCATAAATGT
Source organism: Candidatus Obscuribacterales bacterium (assembly GCA_036703605.1). Lineage (NCBI taxonomy): Bacteria > Bacillati > Candidatus Melainabacteria > Candidatus Obscuribacterales > Candidatus Obscuribacterales bacterium. The sequence continues at coordinate 9,743 of DATNRH010000177.1, forward strand.
CTCGTCTCCTAGTTCCCAATCCGTATCGACATCCCACACCAACAGTCCCGGCGGCAGATGGTCGGCCAGGGCCACCATCCCTTGGGTATCCGTCACCAACAGATCCGGCGGGTAGCGGTGCAAAGTGGCCTGGATCTGAACTGGAGACCAGTCGGGATTCAGCACCACAGCCACGCCACCGATCAGGGACGTGGCCCAGAAAGTGACCAGGGTCTCCAAGCGATTGCCCAAGAGTAAACCCACCCGCAAGGTACAGGCCGCCAGCCGAGGATCAGACCAACCATCCTGACGCTCCACGGTCTGCAATCGAGCCGCCATCTGCTGGATCCGCTGCCCCAGATCACCGTAGGTATAGGTGCGATCGCCCACCACCACCGCTGGACGATCGGGCCAGGTTTGGGTCACCCGCAGCAATCCATCTGCGATCGCCATTTAGCGCTTCAAATCCGGCATAGCTCGCCACACCGCCTGCAGGGTCACACTGGCTAGCACCGCCTTCACCACATCACCGGGAATAAAGGCCGCCGACCCCGCGAGAGCTTGAACAAGGGACAGCTTCGCCGCCACCGCCAGCCAGGGCACGCCAATGGCATAGACCACGCCCAGACCACCGATGATGTTGATGGCGATCGCTTTCGGTAAATGGGGGCGACGACAAAACCGCTCCATCAGCCAACCAATCACCGCCGCCGCCACGGGAAAGGCAGCCACGAACCCTCCCGAGGGCCCGAGGAATACGCCCAGACCACCGCGCCCACCGGGCAACACGGGCAAACCGATGGCAACCAACACCACAAACACCAGCAGCGCCAAGCCACCCCGCTTGCCACCCAGGATGGATCCAGCCAGCATCACCCCCAGGGTTTGGGCCGTAATCGGCACCGGCAAGCCCGGCACCGGCACCGGCGGCAGCAGGCCAAGCACCGCCGTTAGGGCTGCAAAAAGCCCCACATAAACTAAATCAAGAGTTTTCATCGCTAGGGCAACCGTAGTCTTCGCGGGTTAGACTATAGCGCAAATGCGATCGCTAATTCTACGACCCTAGGGGCAGGGCGAATCATCACAGGGCAAGTCTGCAGTGGAACTGCGGTGGAGCTGCCTTTCCAAAAACACCAGCAAATCTGCGACGGTGCTGGGTGTGAGTTGATCGAGGCGATCGCTGATATCCACACCAAACCGCCGACAAAAGTCATCACACAGACAAAGCTGCCAATCAAACCAGCAGACATGGGCCCACTGCAGGTCATCATCGAGGCGATCGCTGGGCCGCAGCCGCGCCACCTGTAAGCCCGAATATTGTTCTAAATGGATATAGGCAAAGCTAGCCACCGCTCGGGAAATACCCCACGACTCTCGCAGGACGGCCGCCCACTTATCTAGGCTGAGGGGCGAGCGATCGCCCAGCCAACTGTTGACCCGCCGTCGAATTCGTAGGTCAGGACTGAGAGCTTGATAGGTGGAAACATTGCGAACTAGATTTCTGAACTTTTGCCACATAACCGGAAGGAAGCCTCGCGCTATGCCGGACCCTTTCCTTCAGTGTGCCCAAATTGTCATAGAACTCTCAAATCAGCGCCCTGTATCTTGTCTACCCCTTGATGACCTATACATGAACCGTCCATAACGTACGCCCTCCTCCTGATCGGTGTTGGGCGTAGCGATTGGTAAGCCTTTCGACATCGCTCCTATGCTCCAATCCTGATGAAAAGAGGGTTGAGCGGAGTCGAAACCCGGCCGCTTCATTGAATTGAGTCTACCCGCTGACTAGCATGTCGAGCTTTTCGAACTACGCCAATTCCGAAAGCTCCACCACATTGCCATCGGGATCATAGGTGAACAACGCTGCCCGTCCCGAAGCACTGCGCTGCACCGGATAGCCTCGCGCCGTCAGATGGGCCGCTGCCTCATCCACACTGGCGACCGCAAAGGCTACATGGCGATTGCGTCCCCATTTTTGGCGATTATGCAGTCCATTAGGCACTTGCTCATCCACCATCAAATGCACCTGATATTCACCTAATTGATACCAAGCTCCTGGGTAGTTGAGCGATCGCTCCACCTTAGACAAGCCCAAGATATCACCGTAAAACTGCTCTGCCTGCGCTAAATCAGAGACCAATACAGCGGTGTGTAACGGTTTCAGAATGGTAATGCCCATACACAGTCCCCCATCAACAATACAGATTCCCGATCGTCCCTCAAGGTTAGGCGTAACCTCTTAATTCAGAAAATTTGAGCTTTATTTGATACAAGCCATCCCCGTAGATGCTCGGAATACCCAGTGGTATGAGGAGCGATCGCACCCCAGAGTTGCGGATCCTACGCTAGCGATCGCCCAAGGAGAGTGGCACACTAGACAACAATACAAAATTCACGAATTGTCTAGAACTATTTGTCAGAACTATGAGCCTAAACTCAGTATCCCTAGTCGGACGGGTCGGTGGAGATCCAGACGTGAAGTATTTTGAATCCGGTAGCGTGGTCTGCAATCTGACCTTGGCCGTCGATCGCCGTCGCCGCAATTCGGATGACCCCGACTGGTTTAGCCTAGAGATGTGGGGCAAAACTGCTGAAGTCGCTGCCAACTATGTGCGCAAGGGCAAGCTAATTGGCATTACCGGCACCCTTAAGTTCGATCACTGGACGGATCGAGCGACTGGCATGCCCCGCTCTCGTCCCGTCATCCGGGTCGATCGCCTAGAACTACTCGGCTCTAAGCGAGACGAGGCGGCCATGGGTGGCGGTGCTGGACAGAGCTACGACGAATTCTAGGAAGCCGGCTTACTTGAATCCGATTGGGCTGGATTTAGATTGGATCTAACTAGATTGGATTTAAATGGAGCTAAGGAGATTCGAACTCCTGACCCCCTCAATGCCATTGAGGTGCGCTACCAACTGCGCTATAGCCCCGTTTTGTGCATCTCCCATGATGCAGTGAAGCATGAGGATTCGTCAAGCCCTAACGCCAAAAAAATCCGTCAACCCTCCTGTAAGCTCCCATTTCCGTGCGATCGCCTCTGATTTGTCCCCCCGATTCGCGGTAAATTCTTCGAGTACCCTGTTTTTGAGCGATCGCACGTCTTAGCCTATGACTTCCTCGTTACCCGACCAGCCCAATCCATCCATCGATGGCTCGGCTCCCACCCCCGAAGACTTGCAGACCCTCATCACTGCCCTGCGCCGCAAGGAAGGAACCTGGGTGCTGTGGGGGCAATGGTGCCAAACCCTGCAAAAGGCAGGGCGATCGCCCCAGCAAATTTTTGAAGAAACTGGCTTCGAACCAGCCCAGCAAAATCAGATTATCGTTGCCGCCCAAGTCTATGGCTCCATGGTAGACGTTGGCATCTCGCCGGAGGTGCAGGTCTATTTTGAGCAGCGGGGCAGCGATAGCCTCTACGAATTTCGCATCTTGAGCCAGGAAGACCGGGCCGCCGCCGCCACCCTAGTGCTCCAGCGCGGCATCGACTCGGAAGGATCGCGCGATGTAGCCAAAGCAATCAAGGAATTTTCTCGGTTTTCAACCCTACCCAATGGCTTTTCCACCAAAGCCGGAGACGCCGTTGCCTACAGCTACTACAAGCTAGCCCGCCAGCAGCCAGACTTAGCGGAGCGATCGCGCCTGATTGCTCAAGCCTTGCGGTTCGCTGACACCGATGATGCCCGCCAGCAGATTCAGGAGCTGTTGATGGAAGGGGTGCAGATGCGATCGCGCTCCGCTCCCTTAATTTCGGTCTATCGCCTAGAAGAGGACGATGAACTACCTCGGGTGCTCCCCGTCGCTGGACGGATGCCCCTCACCTTAGACGACTGGAAAGCGGTGCCCATTGTTGAAGCCGAGGGTAGCTTCCGCGTAGTGCCCTTCAACGGAAGCGGTGCCTGGGTTGCCTTGCCTGGCTGGTCAGTGGTGCTCCATGCCGATGATCCGGTTGCCATCCTAGCCCAGAGTGATCAACTACCACCGCCCCTCGATACGAAATCTGAAGAGGTGCTGGTTTTAGTCGATCGCTCCCAGCGCGACTGGCAAGCAGACAGCTACTTCCTAGCGGCTGAAGATGACCACCTCACCGTCCAGTGGTTCGAAAGCCCCCCTGAGCATCCGCTGTTGGGACGGGTGTTGCTCGCCGTGCGTCCTAAGAAGATCTTGGATGAAGACTACGTCAAAGATCCTTGGCAAATCGACGAGTAGACATCTGCCTGACCTAGGTAGGACAATCTGCCACCTATACACACCGGCAAAGATACAAGGGTGGGCCAGTGCCCACCCTAAACTACAGCTCCTCACCAAGAGACAGCCGCAGGATCGTTGATTTAGCCTTCTCCTAGCACTCGATTCACACAGGTGTCTACGATGGCATCAAACTCCGCCGGGGGCTCCTGCCCTTCGCGGATGTCTTGATCCACTTGTGCAAACTCATCAAAGGTATAGAGAGCCTGAATTTCATCCAGGGTGCAAGCGCAATAGTCACCGGCTTGTTCTGGAGTAGCACCCGCCTGCACAGCCGACGCTTCACAGCTTTCTAAAAAGCTAGATACGGCTTCTGGTGGATAGGTATTGGCGTCACCGCTAGCAACAGGTTCTTCTGGAGCTGCCCCTTCGGTAGTGTCTGGTTCAGGTGTCTCAGCCGTGCTGGTATCTGGTTCAGGATCGACCGCCTCATCATTGGCAGGCTCTTCGGTGGTGACATCAGTATCGGGTGTAGCTGCTTGATCCGTCTCGCCACCACAGGCCGGGGCGATCGCCAGCAAAACACAAGCACCAAGCATGGACAAATACTGTCGAGTAGTCATAATGTTTTTGTTAACCCTATGCAATGAGTCGGACAGAACCTCGCTCACAAAAGCGGGTGCTTAGCTTACTAACTAAGTCAACAACTTCTTATCGTTGAATTAAGCCATACCACATTAGAGTATTTGGGGATAGAAGTGCAAATATCGGCCCTCCTCTAGGTCAAGCGCTCCTGTCCAACGCTCTGCCATCCAGCCCAAACTACCTAGGGCTGAATCTTATAGGGCGATTCAATCGGCTCCGCCTCCCCCTTCAACACGAGGGCTTGATAGACCATACTGATAATTTCCGCTCGGGTTGCAGGACGATCGGGCTCTAGCGCTAAGGTCTCAGGATCACCCACCACCAGCCCGGCCTCCGTGACCGCCGCCACGGAGGGAATCACGGCTTCCGGAATCTGATCGCGATCGCTATAGACGCCTAACACCTCATCGAGCGGTCGGGTCGAAGGTTCAAGCGATAGCCCTCGATTCAGCGATTGAAAAAGTTGAGCACGGGTTAACCCATCCTCTGGATGGAACCGATCCTCCGCATCCCCCGACAAGAAGCCCGATTTCACCGCCATCTCAATGGCATCTAGGGCCCAGTAATCGTCTGGCACATCCACAAAACTTGACGCAACTCGGCGTTCTGGCTGGGGTAGGGCGGCATAGAGCAAGGACGCATAGTCAGCGCGACTCATGGGTTGCTCAGGCTGGAAGGTTTGCCCTGGCAAAGGCTCTACGTAACCTAGCTGCACCATCTGATCGATAAATGGCTTGGCCCAATAGTCATTAGGTACATCGATCAAGGCGATCGCCGCTACTGTAGCTGTTGAAGATGCTGCAGGAACAGCAGACCCTGTAGACCAGTCTTGACGACTCCGCTCAGCCTGCCAATGGGCGATCGCCCCTCCCGCTTGGCTGGGTTGAGGTGTCGTTGACACCCTTGCTGGCGATGGGGGACGTTGCATCATAGCTCTAGGTCGGTCTTCATCCGCCGCCGCTCCAGAGGTCGGGCCAACGACCCTATCTTCAGAAGGCAACACCGCCGGCGAGTCTCCCGGAGCGATCGCACTCCTCCAATCCATTCGTTGTCCTAGCCCAAAAACAGCAATACTACCCATGGCTCCTAGGGCAACGATGACCGCAACCCACTCATCTAATCCACCACGGGCATCGGACGACGGTTTAGATTCGGGAGACATAGGCAACGCTGCTAATCAACGACAGTATTATGGCCCAGATCTGTATGAAATACTAGGGTTCACATCTGGGCCAAGCAACCACGCGCCCCTAAGAACGGGATGCATACTGACGAGATTCCACCGCTGCCGCTAGGGTTTTGAGCATGGTCACGGTTGTATCAAAATCGACACAAGCATCGGTGATGCTCTGCCCATAAACCAATTGACGGCGATCGCTACAGATTTTTTGGCTGCCAGCCACCAGATGGCTTTCGATCATGACACCCATCAGGTGCTTAGAACCAGCCTTCACCTGAGCTGCCACGCTCTCTAGCGCATCCACCTGTCGGCGATAGTCTTTTTGAGAGTTGCCGTGGCTGCAATCCACCATCACATGGGAATTCAGCCCCAGCCCCGCCAGCTTGCCAGCGGCTGTCTCCACATTGGTGACATCGTAGTTGGGGCCCGTACTGCCGCCCCGCAACACGAGATGCCCGTCGGGATTGCCAGTGGTGGCGACGATGCTGGCTAGACCGTCATGATTAATGCCTAAAAAGCGATGGGGCTGACTAGCGGCCAGCATGGCATTGGCGGCAATATGCAAACTGCCGTCAGTACCGTTCTTATAACCAATGGGCATGGAGAGCCCCGAGGCCATCTCCCGGTGGGTTTGGCTTTCGGTGGTACGTGCCCCGATCGCTGTCCAGGAAATCACATCAGCAATATATTGAGGAATAATTGGATCCAGCAGTTCTGTAGCAGATGGTAGACCCAATTCAGCCAGGTCTAGCAGCAGCTTCCGAGCCAAGCGTAATCCTGTATTAATGTCGTAGCTGTCATCTAGGTGAGGATCATTGATCAGACCTTTCCAACCCACGGTGGTGCGAGGCTTTTCAAAATAAACCCGCATCACAATCTCAAGCTGATCCTGTAGCTCAACCCGTAGACGTTCTAGCTTTTGCCCATAGTCGTAGGCTGCCTCTACGTCATGAACCGAGCAAGGCCCAACAATCACTAACATGCGGTGATCTTCGTGGCGCAGAATGTTACGAATGCGATCGCGTGTGGACTCAACGAGTGCAGCAGCCTGGTCGGTAATAGGCTGCTCGTGGTGAATCATCGCCGGGCTGATTAGCGGGCGAGTTTCTACAACATGGAGGTCGTAGGTCTTATGCATAATGTCGTCGGTCGAAATTGCAGAGGGTTCAAACGAAATGACAGGCGGTGGAACCAGATAGTTCTATTGTGGGCGCTTTTGGGGCGGAATCCAACTGAATTCGTCCAACTTTACCCAAACAAAACAATGCCTTTGCAGACTTAAGGGATCGTGCACAATAGCTTTTTAGCGATCGCCCATGATCCACGCGAGCAGGCCCAAAGCAATGACAACCCCGATGGACGTTGGCAGATGAAGGACATCCAACAACCGCAGCGGTAGATATACCAAGACACCCGTGATGCCGAGGGCGATCGAAAACAGGATCATCAGACCAGCTACCATGAGCTACTCCTCATACCCGGTGTCGATATCAATGGTTAAGGTTTCTTCATCAATCCGAATGTAAAGCACATTAGGACGACAGCACACCTGACAATCTTCAATGTAAGACTGTTGATTCCCTCCACTCAAGTCTACAAATGTTAAGTTCATCTCGCCACAGTAGGCACACATATAGTCAGACGTTGTTTGCATAAAGGGTTACAGGTGGAACAATGGCTGGACATCATCAGCCGATCTCTATCTATTGTGGCCCATAGCTGGATCGTCTAGAACCACCGTGGGGCGATCGCGCCTGATCCACCAGGGAATCCGTGGGCAAATCGTGATTGGCCCCTTAGACTTGAATGGATCTAAACTCTATAGCGCTCAGTGGATGATAGTCCCCTGTATTCAGCGTTGCGGCCCTTCTAGGCTTAGGCAGCGATCGCCATTTGGAACTGCTCCACCCCAGCAGATGTCCCCTAGGCAAGCGTCAACTATCCCAGCCCTTGTTTAGATTCGCTTTTACGCTACCGGAGAGGATTTGCGGTCATGTTCGACCTGCTCACCCGTGCCCTGTTGTGGCTGTTAGTTGGAATTGGTCTATGGTACTTATTCAACAACCTCATTCCGAAAAACTACCTCACATGGCTAGGCGGGTTTGTGCTATTCGCGGCTATTTTTCTGGCCTTTCGAGATCCCAATGATCGAATCATTTCGACGGTTTGGACCATTTTATCCTTCCCGCTACGCCCCCTAGGGTTGGCGATTGTGCTGCTGGTGAACGCCGCTAAACGCAAAGAATGGAAAAGCATGGCCGCCCGAGAAGCCTCCATTGCCCTAGCCGTCTTGCTCATCTGTAGCATCCCCGTCTTTCCCTTTTGGTTATCAAGCCAAATGGAAGCATCGATCATGGCAGAGGCCAACCCATCAGAGCTGATTGTTCGCCAAGGCGATACCCCTCTGCCCGTGCGCGGCATCGTTGTCCTTGCCACCCGCATCACCCAAAGCTCCCTTGACCCGGTGCAGCCGATTCGCTACATCAACTCCGATGATCGAATCGGAGCGCCCCTGCGGCAACGCCTCGACCATGCCGCCCAAATCTATGGTCAAGTGATCACGATCCAAAATCCCTTCCCCCAGGTGATCGTCAGCGGGCAAATTGGCAGCGATGCTGAAGCCAACAGCATTCAAAACTTCTTGGTGAGTCTAGGGGTGCGTCCGCGTGACGTTACGGTGGATCGGAGTGGCGCAACGATTTACCGCAGTGCTGTCAACACCAACGAAAGCTTTGGTAATCAATCAGGGGTAGTGATTTTGGTGGCCCCGTCCCTCACGCTGCGCCGAGCCACGGCGACCTTTGCCAAGATCTATCGCCCAGGCGATCGCCTCGTGCGCCCCATTCCGACCGACTTAATCCAATTTCAGCCTAGTTCCGGCAGTATTCCGATTCGGGTGACCGATCTCTTGCCGAGCGTCGAAGCGCTGGCCTTAACAACCTATATTATTGATGAGTATCTCACCTCGATTTACTACTTTTTGCGAGGATGGGCCCAGCTTGATTACCCGCTCAACTATTCCAATTGTTGCGGGCTATAGCAGTTAGGCTACTAGATACGGAATGAGCCCAGAATGCCCATAGGCAACAGCAGAGCATAAGGAACGCACGGAGAGCATGGTCACGTTTTTGTTGGAAGTTGGAACCGAAGAACTACCCGCTAGCTTTGTGGGAGAGGCGCTAGAGCAATGGCGATCGCGGATTCCGGCGAGTCTCAGTGAACAGTTTCTCACCAGCGATCGCATTGAGTTTTACGGCACCCCTCGGCGTCTGTCCATGGTGATTCAAGGGCTCCCAGTTCAACAACCCGATCGCCAAGATGAGATCAAAGGCCCATCAGCCCAAGCCGCCTTTAAGGATGGCCAACCCACTAAGGCACTGCAGGGCTTTGCACGATCGCGGGGAATTTCCATTGACGACGTCGAAATTCGCAGCACAGAGAAAGGCGACTTCGTCTTTGTGCAGCAAACTATTCCCGGGCGGCCAACGGCAGATCTGTTGACCGAGCTGATTCCCAATTGGATTTTGAAGCTAGAAGGACGGCGCTTCATGCGCTGGGGCGATGGTGATCTCCGCTTTCCGCGCCCCATCCGCTGGCTCGTAGCCCTCTTGGATGATGCCGTCCTACCCCTCACCCTCGACAACGCCTCGGAGCATTGCAGCAGCGATCGCCTCTCCCAGGGTCATCGCGTCCTCCATCCAGAACCGGTGGTGATTCCCACCGCAGCCGACTATCTGTCTTGCCTAGAAGCTGCATCCGTGCAGGTAGCGGTGAGCGATCGCCGTCAGGCCATTGAACAGTCGATTCATGATCTCGCCGCATCCCTGGGCGGCACAGCCCTGGTGAATCCTAGCCTCTTAGCTGAAGTGACCGACTTGGTGGAATGGCCCACAGCGATCGCTGGCTCCTTTGATCCAGACTTCTTAGAACTGCCGCCCGAGGTGATTATCACCGAAATGGAAAGCCACCAGCGCTATTTCCCCGTGCTCAAAGCGGCTGGCTCCAGCGACCTGCTGCCCTACTTCATCACCATTTCCAATGGCGATCCCGCCAAGTCGGCAATCATCAGCGCTGGCAACGAGCGAGTGCTGCGGGCCCGTCTGTCAGACGGCAAGTTTTTCTTTGATGCCGATCGCACCCAGCCTCTAGAAGCCTACCTACCACGCCTCGACAGCGTCACCTTCCAAGAAGATCTGGGCTCCGTACGCGAGAAGGTGAACCGAATCACGCACATTGCCGATGCCATTGCCGACCAGCTTGATCTATCCGAGGGCGATCGCGCCGAGGTGCAGCGCAGTGCCCTGCTGTGCAAAGCCGATCTGGTCACCCAGATGGTGGGCGAATTTCCTGAACTGCAAGGCGTCATGGGCTACCACTATGCGATCGCCAGCGGTGAATCGCCCGCCGTGGCCCAGGGCATCATGGAACACTATCGCCCCAAAGGAGCTGGGGATGCATTGCCCACCAGCCTCACCGGCCAGGTCGTGGGCTTAAGCGATCGCCTCGATACCCTCGTCTGCATCTTCGGTCTAGGACTTTTGCCCAGCGGTTCCTCCGATCCTTTTGCTCTGCGGCGAGCCGCCAATGCCATCGTCCATATTACCTGGGGTGCAGAGCTGCCGATTCAGCTCAACAAACTGCTGGAGAAGGTTTCTACTGAATTTGCCGCCAGCTTCCAGCGCGACCATGCCGCTACATTGCTCAGCCAACTGCAAGACTTCTTCCTGCAGCGAGTGCGCACCTTGCTGCAAGACGATTTGGGCATTGACTACGACTTGGTGAACGCCGTCCTGGGCGAAGGGGATGCCGACTATAGCGATCGCGCCTTGAGTAACCTGCTAGATCTCCGCGATCGCGCCCAGTTTCTGCAAACCATCCGCCAAAACCACACCCTCGACGCCATCTACGAAACCGTTAACCGGGCAGCTCGTCTGGCTGCCCAGGGTGACTTGGATACAACATCCCTCGATCCCCAAGACTGGGTGAATCCCAAGTTCTTCCAGCAGCCCTCAGAAACCGCCTTCTATGAAGCCTTGATTGCCCTGCTGCCCACCACTCAGTCTGCCCAAGCTGAGCGCGATTACCAACGATTAGTAGACGCCCTCACTGAGATTGCTCCGGTGGTGCGCGACTTCTTTGATGGGCCCACCAGCGTACTGGTCATGGATCCCGATGCCAGCATTCAACAAAACCGTCTCAATCTGCTAGGGCTGCTGCGCAATCATGCGCGGGTGTTAGCTGACTTCGGCGCAATTATCAAACCCGCCTAGGAGCGATCGCCCATGCCTGAATTGCCTTGGTCAACCGACGGCAGCACCATCCTGGTTCTTGCCGTCTTGCATTGTGTGATTGGAGTAACCGCCGCCTTGGTCGCCCAGCGGCGCGGTCGGCGATTAGGCAACTGGTTAATCCTTGGGCTCATCGGCGGCACGGCGGCCTTGGTCGCCGCTTGCTTCGTACCCGCTAAGCGAGACTAGGCGATCCAGGCATTCTCTCGCCGATCGATAGCAATCGATAGCGGAAGTTCCGTAGGTGACCTCAATTCAATGAAGCGGCCGGGTTTCAACGTCGCTCAACCCTCTTCTTGTAAGAATTTAAGCCCATCGTTACGTCCTCTCACTTAGAAGAACCACCAGATTAATCCGTCGGCTTGTCACCTTGATTTCGCCGTCGATATTGCTTCGCCTTCGCCTGTAAATCCTGGAAATAGTCTGTTTCAGTAATCTCAGCTACTTCCTGGGAGCGTTTGGATTGGTTAATTTCAATGCGTAACGCCTTAACCTGCTCCTTTAATTGCCTCTCGCGGGTGACCACTTCCTGCACCATCCGCTGGAAGATTTTCGCTAGCTGCCCTAGCTCATCCCCTCGCGTCGCCACTGTTTCTAAGCGCTCTTGATGGGTACGCAACTCCTCCGATTGATCGGTCTCCCCGCTGGTCAACTGCTGAGACACCCGAGCTAAGTCTTGAATGGGGCGAATCACCGTGGGTTTGAGCAAGTTGTTCAGAGCTAGGATGGCGATCGCAAATACCCCCAGAAACACCCCCATCACCATCACCGAGGATTGGCGAGCAGCCTGAAATACTTCATCCGCCGGTACATACACCACCTGCACCCCAGCAATGGAGTCTAGCTCCCAGCCAAAGCCATTCTCACGGCCGTAGAGATCTAGCATGGCCTGGGGTGCATCCTCTGGGCGTCCGTGGCATTCTAGACAACTTTGGTTTTTAATAGCGATTGGGCGAGCGCTAAAGAAAAAGGAGCCCTGAATCGGCAAGGTGCGGAAATCTGACATTTCCCGTTCCTCAGGATGTTTCTGAAAGAACTGAATCAGATCCATTTCAAAATCATCCGCCTGATCCATAGGATTAGTGGGGTTAAACATAGCCTCCTTGTAGGCTACCTCACTAAACCCAGTTTGCTCATGCAGCATTTCAAAGACCCGACGGGACGAATAGGAGGGCACCGTCTGGGGCAGAAATTCATCCTCACCAAGAGGAGCCTGAAGTAGTTCCCGAACTTCTCGATCGGTATAATTTCGGACTGAGTCAATGGTTTGCAGCAACACTAATCCCTGGGAAGCTACCTGGTTTTCAGCTTTATGTTGCAGGGCATTGGATAACACCAAGCCACCAATTGCACTTCCCAAAATAAACACCACGAGGAGAAGGGCAGAAAATTTTGAGCTCAGTTTTAGCTGGCTGAAGCGGAATGATGAGGGCATAGCGTTTGAGGGGCGATACAACAGAGCAAGGACAAGCAACTAGACAAACCGTAAGATCATTAATGCTGGCAGTATTAATGCTTACAGTAACCCTGACTCAACCCATCGGCAGTCGGTACCAAAAATAGCAAAGCATTGTGTTGTTCATAGTGTAGCTTTCATCTGGAGTACCGCGCGATGGCCCACGGCGATCGCCCCCATCTCCCCTAGCAAGGGAAGCAGGGGTGGAACTTCCGTCTTGCTTTTATCCGTCTACATAGGTTGGCGACTGAGATCCAGACGCAAAGGGATGCAGCTTTATAAAAGGTTGGCTATTGTAGTGGCACGATGGGGGCTCATGTAGGGTCGATGCATGACCGATGATGCGCCCCATGTCTACTGAGCTATGGGATGTGTCAGTGTCAACCCCATTAATCTACCCGATGGACGCGCGATGAACTACCAACTAATTTCCGTTTCTGTACTAAGTATGACGATGTGGGTCGCTGGAGGCTCCCTGCCCAGTCTTGCCCAAACCATGGAGGAAACCCCTCCCGCCGTACAGCCCATCCCCTCGCCAGCCGAGTCAGACTATCGCCGAGGGATCAACGATTTAGACCAAGGAGACTATGACGACGCGATCGCTCACTTCACCGAGGCGATCGCCCTCGATCCATCCTACGCTCCAGCCTATGCTGCTCGGGGTACGGCCTACCTCGCTCTTGATAATCTGCAGAGTGCCCAAGCTGACTTCAACCAAGCACTTGCTCTGGATCCAGACAACATCATGGCCTACCAGGGTCGCGGCAATGTCTACACCCGTCTAGAGCGCTATGCCGACGCCATGGCTGATCTTGAAGACGCCCTACGCCTCGATCCCTTTGCCCCCCTGAGCTACCTCTACCGTGGTATCCTCTACGCCAGCATGGGTGAACATCGCCTGGCGATCAGCGACTTTGACGAAGCCCTTACCCTACAACCAGACTACCCAGAAGCGCTCGTCTACCGAGGCTCAAGCTATACGGCTCTCGGCAATCGGGATGCGGCGATCGCCGACTACAGCCAAGCGATCGCCCTGCGCCCTAGCTACACCGAAGCCTATATCAACCGAGGTCTTGCCTACTACAATGCAGGCAACCTAGAATCAGGAGCTGCAGACTTCAATGAAGCCATCCGCCTCGATAGCAACTCTGCCAGCGCCTACCTCAACCGCGCCTACGTCTTTTCCGCCGGTGGTAACCTAGCCGCTGCCCTTAGTGACTATGATGCTGCCCTAACCCTAAATCCCAACTATGCAGAAGCCCATATGGGTCGTGGGTTAGTCTTATCCGCGACTAATAACCCCGCTGAGGCGATCGCAGCCTTCAGTCAAGCGATCGCTATCCGCAACGACTACACCGCTGCCTACAAAGCTCGGGGGGACGTCTATCTAAGTATTGGCGACGCGGCCAATGCCCTCAACGACTTTGATGCCGCCATTCAGCGCCAGGCAAACTATGCCGAAGCCTACCAAGGGCGCGCCAGTGCTCGGTTAGCGCTAGGCGATACCAGCGGCTCCATGGCCGATCTTACCCAGGTGATTGCCCTAGATGGCACCAATGCTCGTGCTTATCTCGATCGCGGTTCGCTCCGGGCCGGCATGGGCGATACCGCTGGAGCAATTACAGACTATACAAGCGCGATCGCCAGTAATCCCCAACTTGGTGATGCCTACTACGGTCGTGCTTTATTGCAGGTGGAATTGGGCAATCTCAATGCGGCCATGCAGGACTTTGAAACCGCCTCTACCTTATTTCTTGAAATGGGTATGGCAGGCCGGTATCGCGACACTTTGGAGCAAATGCGGGCGTTACAGTAGCCAGTTACGATTCAAATAAGCTTAGGGGGACTGGTGAACGGCACAGTCCCTTTTTTTGTGGGGGGAGCGATCGCCGGAGACGACGTTATTAATATCATTTGAGGAAAAGAGGCAGCAGTTGACGAAGATACTGGAGGAGCAGTTTGCTAAAAGTGCGAAACTAGAGGTAGCGATTCAACAAGACTTGACCCTATTGAGAATGTAGAAGCATGACAAACAAGACGGGCTTAGGCATCAAGGAGCTGCTGTACGATAGGCGATCGCAGATTCTGGCGATCGCTGAAAAGCATGGCGCTTATAACGTGCGAGTGTTTGGCTCAGTGGCACGGGGGGAAGCAACTGACAAGAGTGATATTGATTTTTTGGTGGATTACGATTTGGAGAACATCACACCTTGGTTTCCAGGTGGGTTGTTGCTGGACTTAGAACAGCTTTTGAACCGCAAGGTGGATATCGCGACAGTGGACATGTTGAAGGAGCAGATTCGCGATCGCGTGTTGCGCGAGGCTGTGACGCTATGAGGCGTGAGGCAGAGCGGCTACAGGATATTCTGGAGGCGATCGCTGCGATCGAGCAATATACCCGTCAAGGACGGCAAACATTTGATGAACAAGAGTTAATTCAGGTTTGGGTAGTGCATCATCTTCAGATTATTGGAGAGGCAGCAAATTTGTTGTCGGCTGATTTGATAAATCAGTATCAGGAGGTGCCATGGGCACAAATTGTAGCGTTTAGAAATATTGTGGTACATGAGTATTTCCAGGTATCACTGAATTTGGTCTGGTCGATTGTTCAGAATAATTTGCCGCTGTTAAAGGTGACCGTGGAAAGGATGGTTCAGGAGCTTTGAAATCCATGAAGCCAAAAAAGCGATCGCACCATATCTCACAGCAAGCATCGCCAACAATACTAGAGGAGCAGTTTACTGACTGTGCCCAACTAGAAGTGGCAATTCAAACCTTAGAAAGTGATAGATAAAGAAAACTTTAATACAACAACAATTATGCATTTATACATAAATAATTCAGGAAAGCGGTACCCAGCTCACAAACCTGGAAGACAAGCTAAACAAAGACGTTGACATTACCTCCTTCCTTAGCTGACCATATCTGAAAAAATTGTTCTGCTTGGCGATACCATCGGCGCTGAACTCGACAGGGAGATACAAAAATTATGGGGGCTAGCACGTGAAACTACCTCATTCTGATCAAGCACTGATTTTGTTTGACAAACTAGAGGGCTATTCACTCAATCCAAGTCATTCCGAAGGTCGCCATAAAGCTGTTGTGTTTCAGGCCGCACTGGGGCTTGGCTTAGAACATGCAGAGAAACTAAGGAGCGCTCTACGTCAAGCAGCCCAAACTGAAGACGCTATACCAACACAACAAAATGTCTATGGACAGAAATATCAAATCGATTTCACTATGACACGCGGCAACAAAAGCGCCATCATTAGAAGTATCTGGATCGTCCTACGGAATGAAGACTTCCCCCAACTCGTCACCTGCTATATTCCCTAGATTCCAGGAGGCTCAAATCATGAAACTCTTAGACGCGGTAGCCCTCATCCAAGACATACCCGACCTCAATCTTCACAAGGGACAGGTCGGTACCATTGTTGAAATCTATGAACCAGGTGTTTTTGAGGTCGAGTTTATCGACCTCAACGGCAAGACCTATGCACTAGAAACTCTAAGTGCCCAACAGTTAATGCAGCTCTACTATGCTCCCCTGCCTCAAATTGCATAACATATCGATCTGGGGGCATGGAACTTGATGCCCCCAGTGGTTTGGAGCTAACGCACTTGGGCGATCACCGTGCGGTGACGTGGAGTGTTGGAGGTTATCGTCGGACGGGTGAAGCCTGCATCATAGATAGCTTGCGCTAAGTCTAGGTTAAAGTATTCGTCCAAACATGGCTCGGTGCTCTTGAGCAAGGTCAAGATGTAGGGCGGCATTTGGGCATAGATATCCGACTGGGGGTTCATGTCCATAATGGCCAGATGCCCACCGGGGCGCAACACTCGCCGTGCTTCTTGCAAAATGGCGATCGCTGCCGATTGGGGCAGTTCGTGGAACAGGAGGTGGGTCGAAACGAGGTCTACGGATGCATCCGGCAGTCCTGTCTGCTCGGCGGCGGCGTGGAGCCAGCGAGGTGCGGGGGAGCCTTGGGGATGCTTGCGGGGAGTTTGATATTGGGCGATCGCCAAGAAATAGGGCGATAAATCGAGCCCCAGGAGCTGTGCCTCAGGGAAAACTTGTT
>DATNRH010000178.1 GCA_036703605.1 Candidatus Obscuribacterales bacterium
CAGATGTTTTCGGCAAACGGTAGTCCCATTAATGGCAATATTCCCATTGATACTAGCTTGGATCAGGGTCAGAATGACCCTGTTGTCGCCATCCATGAGGACGGCAGCTTTGTAGTGGCATGGGAAGAACGACTTACCCCATCCGGTTCTGAGATTCATGCCCGCCGTTATGGCACAAATGGCAACCCCCTCGGATCCCCATTTCGTGTCAATACGGATAGTCAAACCGGAACCTATAATCCTGCGATCGCCACAACGCCAGATGGAGGATTTCTTGTGGCATGGGAAGGCAGCGATAACAACGATATTTTCGTGCGGCGGTTTGACGATAACGGTGTACCTCAGACAGGTGAGATTCTAGTCAATACCTTCATCCCGAATGCTCAGAACAGCCCTGCGATCGCCGTCGATAATTTTGGGAATTTCGTCGTTGTTTGGGATAGTGAAGACCAGGATCAGAGCGAGGAAGGCATTTATGCACGAAGGTTCCAGGCTGATGGCACACCCCTGAGCGAAGAACTCCTCGTCAACACCACCACCTTAGACAGCCAGTACAATCCAGATATTGCCATGCGGCCCAACGGCGACTTCGTGGTCACCTGGACAGGCGATAGTAACAATGGATCAGATATCTATGCTCAGCAGTTTCAGATTGCTTCCCAGGTAACGTTTGAGCAAGCTGCCGTACACGTGCAGGAAGGGCGACAGGCGGTTTTTACTCTGAATCGGTTGAACGATTTGCAACTCACGTCCCGGGTACAGGTGAATGTGGCGGGTGGTTCTGCGACCGCAGGCGTTGACTATACCTTTACCCCCCAAACCATTACCTTTAATCCAGGCGAAACCCAAAAAACCATCACCATCCCTATCCTGCGAGACGCTTTCACAGAAGGCAGAGAAACCATTCAATTCAGTATCACAGGGGGCGATCGCGCTTCCCTTGGCAATACCAACACAGCCACCATCACCATCCTTGATGATGAAACGATCACAGGCACCAACCGCCGCGACATCCTCACCGGAACCGCTCAAAACGAAATGCTCGTGGGCTTGCGCGGTAACGACACCCTGCGAGGGGGGCGCGGCAACGACACCCTGATTGGGGTTGATCCCAATGCAGCTTATCCGGGCAGAGGGGAGATTGATCGACTCTTGGGTGGCCCCGGACGCGACGTCATGGTGTTGGGCGATGAAACACGCGCCTTTTATGACGATGGTCAAGCCCGTGGGCGCGGACTCCAAGACTATGCCTTGATTCGCGGCTTCAATCCTGATCAAGACAAAATTCAGTTGAGCGGCAGCCGCGAACGTTATGTGCTGGGAAGCGTTCCCAATATGGTGGGGACAGGGATTTTTAGGCGAGACGACGGAACCCGAGAACTGATCGGCGTTGTCCAGGGAAGTGGTGCACTGAATCTCAACAGCAACACCTTCCAATTTGTCGAGCCAGTTTAGCCTCAACCCAGCTTTGCCGAGGGTGCTTGCAGAATAAGTGCTCTCGGCTGACCCAATTTTTTGATATGTCAATCCAAACTCTTTATCAATCCCATGCAAACCGTCCTGAAATCCCTTAAACTGCTGACCTGGGCGATCGCCCCCATCCTGCTTTTAATAAGCCCGCCGGCGATCGCCCAATCCACTATCGAAACCGCTACCGAAACGGGGCGTTCCTTTTCCTGGACTGTAGTGCCCGATGCGATGGGCTATACCCAGCTTGGCAATCCCCATAGCCCGATGGAACCCTGGTATGTCAACACCGATCCAATTATTCGACGAGGGGATCTGGTCACCTTTGAAGCGGCTAGCCCTACCGCAGAATATGTGCAGTTTTTTGGCAATTGCCAGACCTGGCAAATTACCCCGCAATATATTGGGGAGTTTCTTAACAACAACAGTATTCACTATCAATTCGCCCAATTGGATTGGCAATATGCAACCGGGTGGCGTTCAGCATTACTAGATGCCGCCTGTAATCCCCATTATCTGTAACTCCTATTAATGTAGGTTTTCCTGTGCAATTAGAAACTCTCGCAAACCATCATGACTTTGGCGCATTGATTAGTAGACTTAATCGGAATTAGGAAGAGCAATCAATTATTAGCTCGAAACCGATCGATCTTATCGCTACTACATCTATTTGGATGTCGAGCAACTAATTGCCGATAAGGTCTACTTTATAATCAGCTCTTAGGCTTTCTAGTTTTGGCATCCTGGACAAAATTTAGCAACGTTTCATAATCAAACTGCTCCACCATCTGACCCAAGGCTTGGGCGAGGTCAGGTTGGTCAGGTTGGATGGCGTCTACAGCCTGACGAATGGTCGCAACATCACCCAACATTAAGGCGTGGTCTAAATCCAGTAAGACTGCCGGATCAAGTTGACGAAGAAACGCGATCAGTTGATCTGGCATCCACTGACGTTCCCTGAGGCTGGGTTGCTCACTGTAGCGATAGCGGAGCGGCAGATGCTGCTGCAGGACGCCAAATAAACTGGCTTCGGTAAAAGGTTTGGGCAAGAAGGCATTACACCCCGAGACCTGGGTTAGGTGTTGGTGATGTTCAATGCCCGTCGCTGAAATGCCAATGATGATAGTGCGATCGCTTTCGGCTTGTTCCTGCTCTAGGTGGCGAATGCGGCGGGTTGCACCATAGCCGTCTAGCACCGGCATCCTTAAATCCATAAAAATTACATGGGGTTGCCATGCTTGCCAGATCTGTACGGCCTCTTCACCATGCCTGGCCTCTTGCAGCTCTGGCTCTAGGCAACTGAGGTACTGCAGCAGCAGGACACGATTGATCGGATTATCGTCCACTACCAAAATGCGATAGTGCGGCTGCCCTGGCTCTAAACCTAGGATGGTTCGGAAGGCGATCGCTTCCGGCTCAGCGGCGGGTGAGGCCGGCTGCACGGGGATTGTTAGACAGAAGCAACTGCCTTGCCCTACCTGACTCTCCACGGTGAGCCTTCCCCCCATCAGGCGCGCAAATTCGTGGCTGATCGTGAGCCCCAACCCTGTGCCCATGCGACTCTTCCGTCCAGCTTCTCCTTGGCTAAAGGCATCAAACAATATGGCTTGATCTGCGGGCGTCATGCCACAGCCAGTATCGATGACGTGGATACACAGATGGAAGCTGGGATCGGTGAAACTGTCGATGAAGACGGTAATCTGTCCTGCTTCGGTGAACTTAATGGCGTTGTCGATCAAATTGATCAACACTTGCCGTAGCTTCATCTCGTCTGTATCGACCCACTGGGGTACCGCAGGCGATCGCTCTAGAAAAAAGAGCAGTCCCTTTTCAGTGGTTCGCAGAATGAACAGGCGTTGCAGATCCGTCAGCAACTCCCACACATCCACGGTGCTGGTTTCTAACACCATGGTGTTGGATTCTACGCGGGCCAGATCCAACACTTGATTAATCACGCTGAGCAAATGGTCGCCGCTCTGCTCAATGATGGCGGCGTAGTTGGCTTCCTCTGCCGACAGATTGGGGTTGCGTTGGAGCAGGCGGGCAAATCCCAGAATGGCATTCAGGGGCGATCGCAATTCATGACTAGTGTTGGCGATAAAGGTACTCTTGGCCTGATTGGCGGCCTCGGCAGCTTCCCGGGCTTGCTCTAGGGCTATCTCAGCCTGTTTGCGATCGTGAATATCGCGGCCCACTGCTTGGAGTTCCACAAGCTGCCCCTGATCATCATAAATCGCCCGATTTGTCCATTGCATCCACCGGGCTTGTCCGTTGACCAAGACGCGATGTTCTACCACGCTCACGGGGTGGTCGGGTGAGAGAGACGCTAAACAGCGATCGACGATCGGCTGATCCTCGGGATAGATCCTGTTTTCGTAGTGGTGGTTGAGGATTTCCTCCCGAGAGAGTCCGTAATAACGACACAGGGCGTCATTCACAAACGTCAGCGTGCCATCGGTGCGAGATCGTTTAATCAGCTCCGTTTGGTCTTGCAAAATAGACAAGTAGTGGGCTTCACTGGCCTGCAGTGCTAGTTCTGCCTGTTTGCGATCGCTAATATCGGTGAGAAGTCCATCCCATGCAAGACCTTCCGGAGTTTGGCATGGCCGGGATTTTCCTTGAATCCATTTCAAGCGACCGGACGGCGTCACCAGTCTCCCTTCCCAATGCCAGGAGGCACTATGCTGAACGGCTTGGTCAACGGAAGCATTTAAGGACGGTAAATCCTCAGGATGAATGAGACTCCAGATAGTGTTGGCATCTTGAACGACTTGCTCGGGAGGTACTTCAAACAGCTCATCCGCGCCTGAACTGGCGTAGGTAAATTGCCCCAAGGTACCCGCTTGCGGCAGATATCGGTAGATCATGCCAGGCATATTGGTCACCAGGGTTTGAAAACGAGCCTCACTCTCCCGCAGGGCTGCCTCGGCCAGCTTGCGATCGCTGATGTCGGTGATCAGAGCATAGTAGCCTCGTACCTGACCCTCGCGATCCCGATCAGGAACTAAGACCCCAGAAATATAGCGACCTTGGCCACCTTGGTAGGACATGTCGGCTTCATAGGTCACCGTGGTTCCTGCCAAGACCTGCTCAATATGGTGCCGCACCTGACGGTAGGCCTGAGCGCCAAGCACCTCTTCAACCGTGCGCCCTAGGATATCTTCCTTCCGACAGCCAAACCATTCTTCGTAGGTGTGATTCACAAATTGATAGCGTTGCGAGGCATCAACATAGGAAATACAGCCAGGAATGGAATCGGTAATCAGTTGCAGACGGGCTTCACTGGCCTGCAGCGCTAGTTCTGCCTGCTTGCGATCGGTGATATCATCTGCCAAGCCAACCACCCGCAGCGGCTGCCCAGCCTCATCGCAGATTAAAGAAACGATGGCAGAAATCCAACGAATGCCACCATCTGGGCGGACAATGCGGTATTCGCGATGAACCGATTGCCCCTGCCATTGTGCGGCCACAGAGGCGGTTACCTGATCGCGATCGTCGGGATGAATGGCCTCGATCCAATCATTGGGGTTGTCTTGAAGCACCTGTCGCGATCGCCCCCAAATTCTTTCGTAGGCGGGGCTAATGTAGGTGTAGCGATCGGGGTTGAGCGCGCGCACAAAGAACATTTGGGGAATGGTGTTGGCAATTTCCTGAAATCGTTCTTCGCTTTCCTGCAGCGCCAGTTCCACCAGCTTGCGCTCGGTGATATCGGCCGCAATGCCCGCTAGCCGCACCACTTCTCCTTCCTGGTTGCAAATGGGTTGCCCTTTAGTATGAACATAGCGAACCCTGCCGGTTTGCGTGATGATTCGCACATCGGTATCAAAGGGCCGAAGGGCGATCGCTGCCTCAACCACTTCTTGCTGAAAGCGATCGCGATCGTCGGGGTGAATCTGTTGAATAGTCAGATCAGGGCGAGGAACAGGCGACTGGGGATCGGCTTCATAGATGCGGTACAGCTCCTCCGACCACGTTACAACCTGGGTCGTGAGATCAAACTCCCAGCTACCTACATGGGCAATGCGCTGGGTCTCGTTGAACGCTGCTGCTGTTTTTTTGTCCATGTAGCCAATATATAGTCAAGATTTCGATCCATGCGATCGCCCCCCTTATGCATCAACTCATAGGCTAAAGTCTCCACAGCCTGTGCTTCACTGCGATAGAAAAGGTAGCCAGCCAAACCCACCACGCCCAAGGCTTGCACCATTAGCGGAAGAATGAGGAGCGATCGGAAGGAAATAGTAGCGGGTTGCCCCCCCTTCTACTTCTGCTGCTCAAAACACTCGCCACAAATGATGATCAACTGTCCACCATTATGTCTACGGTTGATTCAAAATGCTAGACCGTTGCCCTACAAAAAAGAGGGCGCACCAGCACCCCCACATCAATGAACTCAATGGCTGATCCCACTGCAACTTATCGTTTCTTGATGTCTTTAGCCATATTGCGGAACATGTCCATGCTGCTATCCGACTTACGCTGTCCAGTCGCCTCGTTGGTGTTGAAGGACGGAGTAGGCGTATTAGGCGTAGATGACATGGACTGGGTTGATCCAGAGGCCGTGGAATCTCGCTTCACCGGTTGAGGGGTTGTAGATTTGGTGAAGTCCATGGTTTCCATGGCGGATACGGCTTTGGTGTACTCGCCAACCACTTTCCCCTTGGGGAAGGTTTTCTTAACCGACTTGGCGGTTCTCATATAGTCGATGTTGCCGTAGGTTTTGGCTTCATCGGGATCTAGAAAATAGGCCGTAGACTCCTTGGGAGCGTTCTTATCAGGCTGGGTGGAGGAGGAATCGTCTTGCTTCTTCTTTGACCCAAAAATGCCGCGAATAAATCCTGTCATGGTTGGCTATGCCGTCTCATAATGCGCTTGTACCTTAAATTCTATTAAAAAAATGTAAATAAATCTGAAATCAACGTGACAAAGCTGCTGATTTTTTGGCATGGGTTGCAAATGTGCTTAGGAATCTCTGCGATCGCCCGATCCCTCAAGGCTGATCCATCCGCTGGAGCAGTTGCCGCACTACTGGAGCATCCTGAGCCATGGGAGCAGCATCGAGATAGGTTTGCAGATCACGGCTCGCATCGGCCCATTGGCCCAGTTGGTAATAGAGCAGGCCGCGATCGCGGGTTTCCTGCAGGGCATCTGGGCAGAGCAGGATGATCCGCTCAATATCCGCTAGGGCTTTCAGCCATTCGTTGTGGTGGAGATGGATATATTTCAGGTTGGTCAACAGGCGGGCCAGGAAACGATGGGTATCAATGGCATCTGTGTAGGCGGATTGCCATGGCACAGAGCGGCCATAAATTTGATCGAGGCGGGCTTGGCAGTCTTGCTGAAATAAAATCTCTCCGCCATGGAAGGGATCCACAAAAACCTCCATCTCGTTCACCATGGGGCGAATCAGGAAATGCCCCGGTAAACCAATGCCCACCATGGGAAACTCTAGCCGCTGGGCCAATTCTAGATACACCAAGGAAAGGGTGATGGGAATGCCGGTGCGGCGATCGAGCACCTGGTTGAGGTAGCTATTTTTGGGATCGTAGTAATTCTCGGTATTGCCGGTATATCCCAAGTCATCGTAGAGATATTGGTTGATGGCTTGAATCAACCGCAGGGGATAGGGTTCCAGCGGCAGGCGATCGCTAATGGCCAGGGCCATGGCATCGAGCTGATCCAGGTAGACCTCGACGGCAAGATGGGGATATTCTTCTTGGGCAATATACAGCGCTGCCTTGGCGATATTGATCTGCGATGGCGGTTGCTGCACTTCGCCCCAAAAGAGTTGTCGTGCTTTTAGGTTCGAAATCATACACCCCCCAATTGATTGAGCAGCCAGGCTAAGCGAACCTGGGCAATATCTAGACTATCGAGAATCTTTGAATTAGGGGGAAGGTCATTGAGTCCACCATCTTGCTCCGGCACACCTCCTAGACGGGTCACGGTGCTGCGCAGGCGATCGGAGAGCAGGATCGAGAGGGCTCGATAGAAATGGGAGGCAAACCCCACATCTTGGGACAGCTTGGCGGTGAGCATCAGGCGCGGGATGGCCCAAACTGAGGCATCTTCTAAGGCCTGTACCGTAGCGGAGGGAGGACGATCTTCGACAAATGACATTTCGCCCACCAACTCTCCAGCCGAGAGATGGGCAACTTCTCGGTTACCTAACGCTTTGACGCAGACGGCAAAGGTGCCGGTCAAGATCAGATATAAGGCGTCAATGGACTCCCCTTCTTGGATCAGCATTTGTCCGGCCGTGAGGTGGCGGTGCTGTCCGTTGGTGAGCAGCCATTCAAAGTCGCGATCGCTGAGTTCTGCCAGAATATAGAGTGATTTTTTCATACTTAGGATTTGAATAATGGACGGTGAGTGAATGCAACCGATCTATCGGATAAGCCGGCGCGATCGCAGTTGATCAGGAGGGTAACGGTTCAATGGGGGATGGTTGATACTAGCCGATTTCAAAGCATTATGCCCTTGTCCTTCTAGTCTAAAAGGGCAGTACAAACATGTTCCTATTGAAGGTTTCTAGGGTTGACGGGCGATCGCTGACCTTAGGGCGATGGGGGTAGATGGTAGTCTTGTCCCGAGCCATACTGCCATGCGTCGAGCAAGCGGCTGAGGTAGTAGCGTTGGGGGTTGGGCAAGGTTTTAATCTGAGATTGCCACAGGGCTCCGATTTGGAACAGCGCGGCGTAGAGCCCTAGGTTGAGGTAGTGTCTCGTCCAATCCAGTAACGCCGGGATGCCCACTTGGGGAACGACGTTGATCACGGTGCCTGGATGGAATAGGCCCGTGCGCACCAGGGTTTGCAGCAGAGCAGGAAACTGCACCACGTCTTGTAGGAAGGGCTTAAGGACAGGATCGCCCAACTGAGACATTTCTTGGAAGACGGCGGCCAGGAGTTCATTGATCTGGTTGGGGGCGATCGCTTGCTGAACACCGACGCTCATGGCTTTTTGAAACAGCCAGGTGACGCTGAGATTGGGCTGGTAGGGCTGCAGGCGCGCTAGGGCCGCTTGGCTGAGCAGGTCGGCATCGAGGGCGCTATGGATGCCTTGGGTGAGGCGATCGAGGTGGCGAATCATGTTGCCAAAGCCGCCAAAACTCAGGGGCGACTGACTGCCGCTGCTGTCGCCAATGGGCAGAATTCGATCCCAGGGCGATCGTAGGGGACTGTGGCGATAGCAAGGAAAGAAGCCAAAGAGGGCGCGTTTCCAGGTGAGGCTGTCTAGATCAACGCTTTGATAATCCGGCAAGAGGCGAAAATAGTCGTCAAAGATATCTTCTAAACTCGGGCGATCGGGGTGCAGATCCACATAGGTGAAGAGATAGGTGGTGCGGCCATCCTTGGCGGGAAACGCTTCCCAAAAATACTGGCACTGGCGCTGAATCGGCGTGAAGGATACAAAAAGGTCGCCGGTAGCATTCTCTGGGTAGCCACTGGCACAGGTGCCCACCACTAAACAAGCGGCGTCTGGTGGCGTACCTTGGCGGGCCTGCAGGGCAATGGGCGAGAAGTGGCCCATGGCATCCAGCACCAAGCGGGTTGTCAGGGTCTGGGTTTGGTCGCCTTGGCGAGTGGCGATCGCCACCCCGTTGCTGTGAACGGTGAGAGACTCCACTGCCGTCTGCTCCAGCACCTGCCCACCCGCCCCTAGAAATCGCTGTTTCAGGCAGTCCAGCAGGATCACCGGATCCACACCGCTGTTGAGGACACCATCAACCCAAACGCTTGGGCCATCGCCAAACTGAATGCGTGCCGGGCCATAGTCCGTGGCGATCGCGGCCTCTAATTCTGAGTCCGACAGCAATCCCACCTGCACCAAGGCTGCCAGCTCATGGCGCGAAATATTCCATTCCTGTTCCCGGCCCTTGAGCACACCCCGCTCCAGCACCGCCACCCGCCAACCCCGCTGGGCCAGGGCGCAGCCGATCATAATCCCCAACGTGCCGCCACAAACGGCCACGTCCCAGTCGGGAGACGCAATGTTGGTATCGTCTTGATGGACAACCGTAGGGCTGGGAATATCGCCTTGCCTGTAGGCCTGCCACCGGGCATCGAGGCGGCGCAGTCCGTCGAGGCTATCGGGTAGTTGGGAGAGAATGTGTTCAGTGTGGGTCATAGAGGCAGGATGGCATGGAGTCGCTATCTTGATCCTAGCGCTCTCCTTCGGAAATCCTGCAAATCGTTATGGAGGCCTAGAGCGTATCCTCTCCGGCATAGGGCATGCGGGTGGGGGGCACAATCATGTGGCTAGCCATGAAAAATTCCACCAAGAGGGAGCCAAAGCGGATCACGTCGCCATCATGGAGATCGTAGCGATCGCCTGCTCCTAGGCGTTGCCCATTAATCCAGGTGCCGTTGCTGCTACCCACATCGGCTAAGTAAAACTGGCCGGAATGATGACCAATCACCGCATGGTGCCGTGAAATAGACAGGTGTAAAATCGGCAGAGCACAACTGGAATGACGACCGACTAACCAGCTAGAGGCGATCGCTGTTGCCCAAGCTTCGCCCACTCGTTCCGCAGAAGCGACTAGATTGGTCACTAAGAAATTGGTGCGTCCCGTAGCGATCGCCTGGATATAGTTAGAGGTTACCTGACAGCGCTCCTGTACCTTGAGGACAGGCTGCATCACGGTTTTAACTTTATCCAAGTTATAGCCGCAGTCGGCAATCAACGAGCAAGAGACTGACGGTGGACATTCCACGACGCTAAACGGCCAGTCGGTAGATGAACTAGGCCAGGAAGGCTGCACGTCTAAGTTTGACATCGTTCGTACTGAGTTCTCTCTGAAAGTCGCTAGATTAACTCTGCTCTGAGAAAGAACGGATGAACGCCGCTGGCGATCGTCCTAGGTCTCTCAGAATCGCACCCTCGCTTAACTGCCTGCGCTGTGGATGACGCTCCTATCCTGTTCCACCTTGCACCCTTCCGATCGAAATTCCCTATGGGGAGCTTGATAATCCCGCATCACTTACGGTACGTCGGCGATCTTCTAGACCTTGTACGACCGCCCCCAGCCTTGATCAACCCCGAAGCACGGATGAAATTGCGTGCATTTACGAATGAACGAAGCGCGATCGCATCGATATCGCACCTGTAGATTCCGCAATTAAAAGCTACTGAGTCTCATTCTTTAAAGCGTATGCCTGCTAAATTCATGAAAACTTCATACAATCAATAATTTTCAGTGAAAAATTAATCACCTCGGAGGACTCGAGGGCGATTGTGAGTTAAGGCACCTGTTGGGTGGGGGAAATCCTCTTGGGTTGGGATAAAAACTTCGGTGGGGCGTCAAGTTTTCGGAGACAATGGTAGACGGTGAAAAATCGGTCAGCCTAAGACCGAGCCGCCAAAACTGGCTTCCACTCCACACCTATCGTTTTGACTGATGCCGATGAAATCTTATCTCGCTGCTGCTGTGCAGATGAATAGTCTGCCTGATGTTGAAAAAAACCTGGTTCAGGCGGAAGACCTGATCGATCTGGCGGTACGTCAGGGGGCACAATTGATTGGGCTTCCTGAAAACTTTTCATTTATGGGCGATGAGGCCGATAAGCTGGCCCAATCTGAGGCGATCGCCACCCAAAGTGAAAAGTTTCTGCGAACCATGGCCCAGCGCTATCAGGTGACGCTGCTAGGGGGTGGGTTTCCAGTGCCAACAGAAGGCGGAAAGGTCTACAATACGGCGCTGCTGATGGGCCCCGAAGGCCAGGAGCTGGCTCGCTACCAAAAGGTACATCTCTTTGATGTCAATCTGCCGGATGGCAATACCTACCATGAGTCGAGCACGGTGACGGCAGGCACCCACCTACCGGATGTTTACGCATCGCCAGACCTCGGTAACCTAGGGCTATCGGTGTGCTACGACGTGCGCTTTCCGGAGCTCTATCGCCATCTCTCGAAGCTGGGTGCAGAGGTCTTGTTCATTCCAGC
Source organism: Candidatus Obscuribacterales bacterium (assembly GCA_036703605.1). Classification (NCBI taxonomy): domain Bacteria; kingdom Bacillati; phylum Candidatus Melainabacteria; order Candidatus Obscuribacterales; species Candidatus Obscuribacterales bacterium. The sequence continues at coordinate 11,415 of DATNRH010000178.1, forward strand.
AGCCTTCACCGCCTACACTGGCAAAGATCATTGGCAGATCTTGCTGCAGGCCCGGGCGATTGAAAATACTTGCTATGTGATTGCGCCTGCCCAAACCGGCAAGCACTACGCCATGCGCCAAACCCATGGCCACGCTAGCATCATTGATCCCTGGGGAATGGTCTTAGCCAATGCGGGTAATAAACCCGGTGTAGCGATCGCTGCCATTGAACCCAGTCGTCTTGGCCAGGTACGGCGGCAAATGCCTTCTCTAGAACACCGAGTGTTTGCCTAGCCCGTCATTTGCCTAGCCCATTAATAATGTTTGCTTAGTCAGTCCATCAAGAGAATAAATGAGGGCACTGGGCGATCGCGGCTGGAGTCTTGGCCATGGCTACATTTGCTCGATGGGCCAGGTCTGGGAAGCGATCGCCCTGCATTGAAAACTTATGACGTCGGGCTATCCTCATCTTGTGAAGAACCTTGTAGAGTAAACAGGATGAGTTGTGGAACCCATGGTTGACCTTATGACTTGGCTACCCTTGCCCCTCGCGGCATTTTTGAATCCCAGTATGCTTGCCCCTCCCCTGTTGGCCACTAGCGAAGCGGCTGAGGCGGGAGGCTTCATTTTGGCGGGTGTACTGGTCAGCCTCATCTCAGTGTATTTAGCTGCCAAGATCGGCGGCGAAATCTGTGCTCGCATCAACCTCCCGCCCGTCTTGGGCGAGTTAGTCGGAGGGGTTGTTGTTGGGGTTTCTGCTTTGAATCTCTTGGTTTCACCAGAAACAGCTGGGAGTGCCGATCACTCGCTGATTATCCGCTTCTTGGAAACCACGGCTGGACTCTCGCCAGAGCTAGCACCAACGGTATTTGAAGCAGAAAGCGAAGTGATCTCCGTCCTATCAGAACTGGGCGTGATCATTTTGCTGTTTGAAATTGGTCTTGAATCCGACTTAAAAGAACTTATCCGCGTGGGCCCCCAAGCAGCGATCGTTGCTGTTATTGGAGTAGCTGTACCGTTTGCTGCCGGTACCGCAGGCTTGATTGCTTTCTTCGGGGTCGCAACCGTGCCGGCTATTTTTGCTGGAGCCGCTCTAACGGCGACCAGTATTGGCATTACGGCCAAGGTCTTGGCCGAACTTCAGCAGTTGAAAACCAAAGAAGGTCAAATCATCATTGGGGCAGCCGTGCTCGATGACGTCTTAGGCATCATTGTGCTAGCCGTGGTCGCCAGCCTGGCTAAAACTGGAGAAATCCAGATCTCGAACGTGATTTACTTGATTGTGGGAGCAGCATCATTTTTGATTGGCTCCATTCTGCTGGGGCGTTTGCTCAGCCCTGTATTTGTCTCATTGGTCAACCAACTTCAGACCCGAGGGCAACTCATTCTCACCTCCCTCGTGTTTGCCTTTACCCTGTCCTACATTGCCTCGGCGATTCAACTGGAGGCTATCCTCGGTGCCTTTGCGGCCGGCTTGATTTTGGCAGAAACCGAGAAACGCCACGAGTTAGAAGAACAGGTTCTACCCATTGCAGACATGCTCGTTCCGGTCTTCTTTGTGACGGTGGGAGCTAGTACGGACCTCAGCGTTTTGAATCCTACGGTGCCCAGCAATCGCGAAGGGTTGATTATTGCTGCTTTCCTGATTGTGGTGGCGATTATCGGAAAGGTAGTCACAGGATTTACCGTCTTTGGGCAGCCGGGTATCAATCGTTTAGCGATTGGGGTCGGCATGATACCACGGGGCGAAGTGGGTCTGGTGTTTGCTGGTGTGGGCTCTGCCAGTGGCGTTCTATCAGAATCCCTGGAGGCTGCCATCATTATGATGGTCATCTTAACGACCTTTGTGGCTCCGCCGCTGTTGCGAGTTGTATTTCAGAAAGACTCAGACTCATCCCAGGGGCTGCAGCCCTCGGCCACGGCTCTGAGTGGAGCCGATGGAGCTACGCTGAATGCCCAACCTGAGCAGACAGCTTTGGAGGATTCTGAGAACAAATCTTAGCCTTGGATGAGGAACCCTAGTTGGTGTTTCCTGGTCTAGGTCTAATTTGTGGTCAGGTGCGATTTCCTTGTGTTCCTTCCCTGATGGATTGGGGTTGGCACGTTCCGTTGTCGTCTGACAGCGGCGCTAACTTGCATTCACCGGATTACCCAGAGCATGACTGTTGTTCGCCTGAGATAGAGGTGATGATAGGGCGATCGCCTCTATCACCATCCAGTAGCGTCATTTTTCAAGCATTTCGCCTACACTAGGCTACTCAGTCTTGTTCTGAGACGATCGATACAGGAGAATTGCGACGGTTGTCCCCCCGGCGGGACATAGCGTCTAACTGTTTAGGAGGCTCATGTGAACGTTCATTGGCTACTCTCTGGCATGATCGGAGCGATGGGAGCGATCTTGATTGCCCTGCCGGCCGATGCTGGGCAAATTCAATCTTGGTCCTACGATAGCCGTGCCAATCGCCTTGTTTTTTCCACCTCGTCTGGCGTCCAACCCCGTGCTCAACTCATTTTCAACCCCACCCGGTTAGTGATTGACCTGCCCGGTACCACGTTGGGATCGGCGGCCAGTAGCCGGATGATTGGCACCGAGGTAGCGGAGGTGCGGCTCGGACAGTTTAATAGCCAAACGGCCCGGATTGTCATTGAGCTGAGCCCTGGCTATGTGATCGATCCCCAGCAGGTGGTTGTTCAGGGAGAAACGCCAACCCAGTGGATCGTGCAGTTACCAACGCCGGAACGCGGAGCAACGCCGACAGCGATCGCTCCCTCACCCAGTTCACCCCCCGCATCTACTGCAACGAGTCTGCCTGCTGGGGCAGCCACTCGCCTAGAGAATGTGCGCGTCACGCCCGATGGTTTTTTCATTCGCACCACTGGCGATACGGCTGCTGTGGAGGTTGAGCCGTCGGAGCAGGAGATCACGGTAGATCTCACGAACACCGTTTTATCCTCCCAGGTCATGGCCAGCTTGCCCGTGAACCGCTACGGCGTCAGCCAGCTTTCCTTTAGCCAGCTTGATACCTCACCGCCCACGGCTCGGGTGACGATGAGTTTGAGCCAGGAGGACATGGAGTGGCAAGCGAGCCCCAGCAGTGGTGGCGTGGTGCTGTTGCCTGTGAATGGAGCCCTGGCTCGGGAGTTGGATCAGCTCCCCTCTGACCTCAGTGAGGTGCAGGCGCAGGCATCTCCGAGCTCAGGCTCTTTGTCTACGATTCAGGCGATCGCCCTCCAGGATGGTGAAACCCAACTGCTGATTCGCGCTGATGGCCCCATCCAACCGACCAGCCAATGGGATGCTGCTAGCGGCAGCTATCAAATTACCGTTGCCGGGGCGCAGTTGGCAGAGCGGCTTTCTGGCCCCCAACTGACCGCCACAAGCCCCTTAGTGCGGGTACGGGTGCGGCAAGCCACGGCAGATACGGTGGTCATCCAAGTGGAACCGGCAGCAGGCACCCAGCTAGGTGATCTGAATCAACTCAGCTCCCAGCTAGCAGCCCTGTCCATCAACCGTTCCGATCAAGCCATTTCGGTGCCGCCCCCCAACACGTCGGGCAGTACAGGGACAGCCTTTGGGGTGCAGAATCCAGAGGGACGCGTGGTGGTGGTTATCGATCCGGGGCATGGCGGCCGGGATCCGGGTGCGGTGGGTCGCGGCGGCATCCAGGAAAAAGACATCGTGCTGTCGATTTCCAGCCAAGTTGCTAGTCTGCTAGAACAACAGGGCATTATGGTGGTGATGACGCGCCAAGATGATCGTGAGGTGGATTTGCAGCCCCGAGTCTCCATGGCAGAGCAGGCCAATGCTGATTTGTTTGTGAGCATCCATGCCAACGCCATCAGCCTCAGCCGCCCTGAGGTGAATGGTGCGGAGACCTACTACTATTCCGATTCAGGGTTGCGGCTGGCTCGGGTGATTCACGACAGTATGCTGGGAACAGGCGTGAACGATCGCGGCATTCGCCAAGCGCGCTTCTATGTTCTTGTGAATACATCAATGCCTGCCGTTCTCTTAGAAACTGGGTTCGTGACGGGTGAAGAGGATGCACGGTTGTTGGCCGACCCAGCTTTTCGCACCCGCATGGCTGAAGCGATCGCCAATGGCATCGCCCAGTATGTCCGCCAAAATTTCTAAAAATTTCTAATGGAGCGATCGCTCTGCTAGGATGCTTGTTCGCTCTGGGGTCGGTTCTGCGCCCCGATGCCTCCCACGCTTGTTGACCATCCTGTTTTCATCCCTTGATAGTTCACAGTCCCTATGCCTAATCTTTCAGCCTTGGATCTGCCGCTGTCCGGTGTTCAGCCTGCCCGCATTGGAGTGTTTGATAGCGGTGTGGGTGGTCTCACCGTTTTGCGGGAACTCTATCGCCAGTTACCCCAGGAATCGATCCTCTACTTCGGCGACACGGCCCGCCTGCCCTACGGAGAGCGATCGCCCGCTGATATTCTGCAGTTTGTGCGCGAAATTGTTGCCTGGATGATGCAGCAGCAGGTCAAAGCTATTCTTATGGCCTGCAACACCAGCTCTGCTCTGGCTTTGGAAAGCATTCAGTCAGAATTTCCGGTGCCGATTCTAGGCTTGATTTTGCCTGGGGCACGGGCGGCAGTCCAGCAGGGTCGGCGGATTGGCGTGATTTCTACCCCAGCAACGGCCAAAAGCCACGCCTACCAGCAGGCCATTCAGGAAATCGATCCTAGCGCTCAAGTTTGGGAAGTGGGCTGTCCCGAGTTTGTGCCGCTGATTGAGCAAAATCAAATTCACAGCCCGCAGATGCGACGGGTTGCAGAAGCCTACCTCCAGCCCCTGATCGACCGGCAGATTGATACCTTGATCTACGGCTGTACCCACTATCCGCACCTGGCCCCGGTTCTGCAGTCTATTTTGCCGAAAACGGTGCAGTGCATCGATCCAGCTGCTCATGTGGTGATGGCGGCGGTTCAGGAACTGGAACTTCTCGGGCTGCGATCGCCCCAGCTTGCCATGCCCACCCGCTTTTGCGTCAGTGGCTCACCCCAGCAGTTTGCCCAAATCTCCGGCCAGTGGCTGGGCTTTACGCCCCAAGTGGAGGCGATTTCCCTCCATGAACTGTCGGCCTGCGTGGGAGCCCAAGCAGATTTAGCCTAGGTGGCTAGTCGAGCTACTCAACGCCTAGGATTTTAAGCAGAAGCGATCGCCAAATAGGAGCGATCGCTTCTCCAAGACCGATAATACTCAGGAATTTTTACAAATTGTTACATAAATTTACTAATCTTCGTGATCCTCAAATGGATCGCTAAGCTCCCGAGACGGTGGCCCAAACGAGGTGTAGATTGCCCAGCCTGTCACAGCAACCATTGCCGCGCAGATCGTAATTCCAAGCACCATGGCAGGTTCTAGTTGCATAACTTAAAATCAAATCCACAAATATACGTGCGTCCTTCCCATATAATATTACAGATAATTAAACCGCTTAGAATTTCACGACGGGTTACTCATGGCACAACGGACTTGGTTAGGAGACTTGATCAGACCCCTTAACGCTGAATACGGTAAGGTTGCTCCCGGTTGGGGAACGACTCCGCTCATGGCCGTGTTTATTTTGCTATTCTTCGTCTTTTTGCTCATCATTCTGCAAATCTACAACTCCTCCATCATTTTGGATGGGCTAGATGTGGACTGGAGCACTTTGGGCAAATAGTTGATCGGTTCATACCTTCAAAATTGGATTCATTTGTGGTTTGCAAATGGGTTCTCTACCCCGGTCGCACCGGGGATTTTTATGGGCAGTCACCTGGGTATGTCCCGCAACGGATGAATTGTGTATAAACCATGTATGAACAAGGCATGGACAAGGCAGCTCTAGGGGCGATCGCTCATCTAGACGTGCTTGTTGTGCGAAAAAATGTCCCAGATGAGGAGCATTTTGCGCTAGGGTGAATAACAAGCTAGCTTGCGCCACGCCCCCTTGGCTGATCCAGCCTGCGGTAGGCAGTCAGCGGTGTGGACTGCTCAGGGATCTCAAATCCCTAGGTACCACGCCCTAAAGGTTGGCTCATATTCTGCTGGATGGAAGCTGAGTGACTATCACGCTTAAAAGGCTCATACTGTTTGGTGCTGCCGTAGGAGAACTAGACCATGAATGTATTCGGGATTGGACTACCGGAAATGGCCGTGATCACAATCTTGGCCCTTGTAATTTTTGGCCCGAAGAAGCTGCCAGAAATTGGGCGAAGTCTCGGTAAAGCCATTCGCGGGTTCCAAGAGGCGTCCAAGGAGTTTGAAACTGAGTTCAAGCGGGAAGCCGAACAAATTGAAAAGATGAGTAAGCAGCCGATGGAGGCTACCCTAGAACCTCCCACGCCCAAGGCCCTAGGTTCAACATCGGAGCCCGAATCCGATCTAGAGACGGCCAAGGCTGAGGAGCCAGCTACCTCCGAGTCATCGGTGGGTTAAGGGTAAGCGGCTGCGCCTAGCTGATGGGTCAGTCATCCCCATTCCTTGATATCAGGAGAGGGCTTGTAGGAGAGGCAACGGGCTTGTCCTGTGTCTATCCTGTTTTGATGCTCAATGGCACCACGTTAAAGATGGGGCTAGCCATCCCTGGAGCGATCGCTCCAGGGTTTTTCCGTGGGCTGCTCTATCTCAGGTCAGAGGCTCAGTCTAGATCGCCTACTCTGGTTGACGGAACAGACGTGGCCCTCACCCCCAATCCCCTTCCCCGAGGACGAGGGATGTTGAATTCATCCATTCTGGAGTCTCTGACCTAGGAGAATGGGTGCGAAATGCCAAAAACGTCCAGTGCTCGACAAGTAAAGCACCGCCATGACCAATCCTTCCTCTCGCGAACCATCGCGATCGCCCATCCCCGAGCCACCTGCCTTAGTGATTCCTCAACTGATCGTGGGTCTAGGTAACCCAGGGCGGCAGTATGATCAAACTCGGCATAACGTAGGCTTTATGGCCGTCGATCGTCTAGCCCAGTCCTGGCAGATATCCCTGGCGGAGCATAAGAAGTTCAACGGCTATTTTGGCGACGGGCGCGGCCCCCATGGCGATCGCATTTTGCTGCTCAAGCCGACGACCTATATGAACCGTTCTGGGCAGTCTATTCGCGCAGTGGTGGATTGGTTTAAGCTGCCGCCAGAGTCGGTGCTGATCATCTATGACGAGATGGATTTATCCGTAGGCCGTTTGCGGATGCGCCTATCGGGCTCGGCGGGTGGTCACAATGGCATGAAGTCAGCGATCGCCCACCTAGGCACTCAAGCGTTTCCACGGCTGCGCATCGGCATCGGCAATCCTAGAACGGAAACCCCAGGCTCCAATCAAGGCACGGTATCCTATGTGTTGGGCAAGTTTTCCCCCGCCGAGGGCAAGGTGATTGCCGACATCCTCACCTTGGTGCTGGATGCCGTGGAGATGGGGCTGAAGCAAGGCATGGCCAAGTCCATGAGTCTCTACAATGGGCGATCGCTTGATCTCCCGTCTAGCTAGATGTACGTCTAGGAGCAGACCGCATCGCTCACCCAAGCAATGATTGAAATCCATGAAGGGTGCATTTATGATGGCCCTCGTTTACCAGGTTGGCCATGACAATGGGCGTTGATGGGTCGAATACCCGTCCCCTTGCCCGGTCAGTTGTAGTGGTGGAGCAGGCACTTTGGCATCGAAACGACGATTACCTCAGACCACAGCCCATGTCCGTATCACCCATCAATCTTGGCAGACCGGTCGCATTGAGGGTGAGGTGCGGGCCAATGATTATGAGTGGCAATTCCAATGGAAGTTTCGTATCGGAGAGTTGTCCATTGAACCCTCCCTAGGGCGAGCCCTGATTCAAGATCCCCTAGGGCGCTTTTTGGAGCGCTCTGACTATCAGCTTGAACCGGGGGGAGACTATTCCTTCACAATTCGTGCAGACATCTAAGCAGAGGTTAGGGCGACTTTAAACGAGCAAAAGACGATGGTTGTGTAACGTGAAAAGCCTTGCCTAAAGCGCGATTGGAACAGCTTCAGTCGCGCTTTGTTGTGGGGTGAATAGGTGAGAATCAGTTCTCAGAAAGTAATATTCAACACTTCTTGGGTATGTTAGATTATGGGAAACTTCACGAAATCATTACATTTAAGCTTGAAAATCCCAAACAGCTGCGTTTGAAATCGTCATGAACGGTGCATTATCCAACATGTCTTCTCAATCTCTCAGTTATGGCCGCCAGGGCGATGGATGTTTGGATACACAGGGCTCCTCTGCCTTACATTCCATCTTTTTTACATCCATTCCCCCTGAACGCATGGGTTTGAACGGTGACTATGACCATAATGGCTTAGCTAAGCGTGTGAGCCTAGCTCTGAGTGATCAGTTCAGCCCCAGTGAACTGCAGGATCTGCACGTGACTCAGCGCGGAGCCGTTGTGGTGCTAACGGGCAACGTCGAAACGCGATCGCTCCTAGAACGGGTCACCCAAGTTGCCCAAGCTATCCATGGTGCGGCTGAGGTGGAAACCTTAGGCGTACGGATCTCAGATCCTCTAGCAGAGTACAGCTACCTCCCCAACTTTTCGCCCTTTAGCTCTTCGTCCTACGCCTACTAGTCTCGGCGGGCAGAGAGGTTGTGTTGAGGTGCTTAAGCTCAGGGTCACTATCTTAGTCTGATATCCAAAGATAATCTGCTATGGGTGGGAATGGCTCACCTGACGGTAAGGTTGACTCTGTAGGTTGATCACCGACGGGGGCGTCACTTAATAAAAGCGATCGCTGCTGCATGTTGGGTCGATCATCCAGCCGCCGCTGCACACGGCTGGGGATGCCATAGTGGTAGATAATATGTCCCCGTCCGGCTAAAACAACCATGACTGTATCGGGACGATCGCGGATAAAGGTGGCGATCGCTTCCGCCATGGTTTCATCCCAGAGCACTTGAGCCAGAAAAAAGTTTTCAAACCCTTGGCTATGGCCGTGGGAATGTTGGGCGTAGAGATCCCACAAAAGCTGGCGATAGCCTACGGAGCTGGTATCCAGATCTTGGATAGCTGGCACCCAGCGATCGTCTTCGGGCTGGAGACCCAGGAGTCCCTTTTGGGCCACCCGCCGAGTAATTTCCGTGGGGGTATTTAGCGCCACCACCGGCAGTTGATGGGCTTGGGCAAAGCGCAGGATCGGTGCGTAATACTCCCAGTCGTAGCCCCAGCGCTGATCATACTCCGTCTGTTCCCGGAGTTCAGCTTCGCTGATGTCACCGGCAAGGTACTGATCAAGGCTGGCTTGGAAGGGGCGCTGGATCATTTCTAAACCAATCGCCAGATTGGGATTGCGATCGTAGAGCTGTTGGATAATGGCCAACTGGCTGGCGTGATCGGCGGCTTGGTCATGGGTTTCCCCCAGATACACCACGTTCATCTGGGCCAGTTCATCCAAAACCCGATCCACTGTTACCGTTTGCATCCCCTCTCGCAGATGAGACACCGTCTGGGCCTGGCTACTCAGGGGCGCAGACAGGACTAGGGCAATGGAAAGGCTGGATAGGAGGGCGATCGCACGGGTGGAGATAGGCATAGGAGACAGTAGGAAAGTGCTGTGGATGGGCGCATCTTCTATCATGCCTGAACGCCATAAAAAAGAGGTGAGCCGTGACCCACCTCTAAACGCCAAGATGAACGATTCAGCCGTAGATAGCCCGCAAACTCTGGGTTCTACGGTACAGCCTACAGAGTCCGGAAGTTGGCTGCGGTCAGGGTATCCGCATCCACTCGCTGCAAGACGGCGATGTCCCGCCGTCCGACCTGAATCAGGGTATTGCGTCCTTGCTGGGTGAGGGTCAGATCGCCAAAAGATAGGTCACCCAAGAGACCGATGCGATCGCTCTGCTGCCGATTGAAGTCGCGAATGGTGTCTAGACCAGGACGTCTGCCAATGATAAAGAAGTCACGATCCGCGCCGCCAAGCAACACATCATTGCCTGCACCGCCATCCAACACGTCATTACCCGCGCCGCCACGGAGAACATCGTTGCCGGAGTTGCCATTCATGCGATCGTTGCCAATACCACCATTCATGCGATCGCTATTGCGACCACCGATCAACCGGTCATTGCCCGCATCGCCAGTGATCACATTATTGCCAGTACCGCCATTGAGCACATCATTGCCGCCCAGCCCGCGCAGGACATCGTTGCCCCCAAACCCTGCCAGCACATCATTACGTGGGCCGCCCAAGAGGACATCACGACCGTTGGAGCCCCGCAGTAAGAAGGAACGAGTTAGGACAATATCGTTGCGCACTTCTAGGTTTTGGATGCGGCGATCGCGCTGAGCTGGTGTATCCCGTTCATTGAAGGAATTGGTGGAGAACTGATCTAGCAAATATTCCGCTAGGGCATCCTGCTCGGTGCCATTATCCGCATCCGTGGCATTGCCTGTCCGCACGCCCTCTTCTGCCAAGTCCACACGATTCGTGGCAAAGAAATCTAGCGGATAGCTATCTCCCCCATCGGCTAAAAAGCTCAGGGTGACCATGCGAATTTCCCGGTTGGGATTGCCCACGAGGCGACCGTTGCGCACTAGCACATCCACCACGCGGCCGTTATCATCCAGCAGCGCTAGGTTACGGATGCGATCGCCCTCAGTGACTACCGTGCCGTTATCATCAAACTCAATGGCGGTGCGGTTGGCATCAAAACTAAAGGACATGCCGCCCACCTGAGGAAACTGACCTGGTGTCGCGCCGTCTCCGCTGGCCGCCACCCCATGCTCCATCAGATAGCGGAGCTGCTGGGCCGTGATGGTGACTAAGGATAGTTCGTTGTTAAACCGTAGGGCATTGCTGACATCGAGCTGCGAGATATCGCCCGCTTCCTTACCCGCCAGAGGGTTGGCGCTGGGTGGGAGCTGCAGAGCATCGTTGGGATCGGTGGAACCAGCCGGAAAGGTAACAAAACCGATGTTGTCGCGAATACCGCCGCCATTTTTCAGCGACACCTGCACGGTGCGATCGCTTTGTCGAGCAGTGAAGAGGTTAGCATCAGCGGTTAAGTTACCTAAGTTGGTTTCCTGGGTACGCACATCCCCACGGCTGCCGTTCAGGAAAACGGAGGTGTTGCCAAAAATCGAACCATCTAGACTAGAGATAATCGTCGATAGGTCATCCACAATCTGCTGAATTTCAGGATCCACCAGATTTTCTGCATTCAGGGCCGCAACGCCAGCATCATCTGTGGCATAGGCTCCGCTTACGGCAGAGTCTATGCTATCCGGCAGGATGACGCCATTGTCATCAAAGGTCACCACCAGTTGCCCCACGTAGCGGTAATTGCCATCGGTGTTGACCACTACTACCGGCTCTGCTTTGGGTGCGCCGTTGCTATCGGTGTCCACAATGATCGGATAAGAGTCCACCGCGACATCTCCAGGTCGGAGGCGATCGGTTTCATCAGCCAGAATGGTGTTGGAGCCACCCGCCATGATGATGTCTACACCTTCAAGGAGTCCAGCCAACTCTAGCTCAATGGCAATTTGCTGCATGTGAGCCAGCAAGATAATGTGCTGAATGCCAGCATTGGTGAGGTTATCAACCTCTGCTTGGATCGCTGCCGCTAAGCTCTCAATGTTTTCAGTACCCAGAATATCCACATCGCCAGGTGACGAAATCTGGGCAAGCGTTGGCGTTGTGGCACCGACAATCCCGAAATCAATACCGCCTTCTTGAATAACCACGCTGCGAGCGATGGAGTTGGGCTGGGGCGCTGCACCATCGGGAACAACTAGTCCAGAGAGATTGGC
>DATNRH010000179.1 GCA_036703605.1 Candidatus Obscuribacterales bacterium
TCTACCCACCTCAATCATCACAGATGAGAATAAGCTGCGGCAAGTTATTCTTAACTTACTCAGCAATGCTATTAAATTCACGGATCGAGGGTTCGTAGCACTGCGGATCTTCTGCGATCGCACCATAGAGTCCATGGATGCATCGATTCCAGTACAGCTTCATTTTGAAGTCGAGGATACGGGGCAGGGCATTGCGCCGGAAGAAATGAACCAGCTCTTCCAGGCATTTACCCAAACCAAATCAGGTCTTCAGTCTCAAGAGGGGACAGGTTTGGGGTTACGCATTAGCCAGAAGTTTGTATACATGATGGGTGGAACCATTACCGTTACGAGCGCCGTTGGTCAAGGTAGCTGCTTTCGGTTTTCCATCCAAGTGGACATACCAGGCGATGCAGAAGCCATGGATCAACCCACCATCCAAACCATTGCCCTTCCTCCTGATAGACCTGCCCCTCGTATTCTGGTAGTGGAAGATAACACAGTGAGTCGCTTGCGTTTAGTGAGAATCCTGACTCAAACTGGCTTTGACGTCGCAGAAGCAGAAAATGGACAGGCAGCCATACAGCAATGGCAACGCTGGCAGCCTCATCTTATCCTCATGGATATGCATATGCCAGTGCTAGACGGTTATGAAGCCACCCGGATTATTCGTCAGCAGATATCCCAAGGAGCGATCGCTCCCCCCGCCTCTCACCATCCATCAACAGATCCAATCATTATTGCAGTCACAGCTAGCGCCTTTTTGGAACAACAACATTCTTGCTTAGCCGCCGGGTGTGATGCTGTGATTGGTAAACCCTTTCATATCTCTGATCTTTTAAATGAGATAGCGCAGCATCTCCAAATCCAATATACGTGTCAAGACACTCTATCTCCCTCTACCTTCCAAAATCCTGAGCACAACTACAGCTTCGATCAGATTAGAGAGAATCTAGCTACGATGCCTAAACAGTGGACAGAACAGCTCTACATAGCAGCCCTAGAATGTAACGATAACAAACTTCTCGCCATACTTCAGGAAACGTCCAATCAGCATCACGATTTAGTCCAACAATTAAAAATCCTAATTAGCAGCTATCGCTTTGAAGACCTAGTAGATCTTATTCAACCCCTGCTCTACAGGTAATATCAAATTCGGTTGAAGGATCATGGCTGCAATATCCTGCCTTCGATTCCCCACTTCGCCGCCCCTTGATAAAGGAGCTACAGGCCTAGCGCTGTCATAGCTTTGAATGCATGGACTGTCTAACCGGATTTGATCTCAGTTCAGGTAAGACATCTATGAATGGGCGTTAATGATCCTCCATGGCATTAGCTTGGATGACCGCGTCGAGCGATCGCCGGGGAGCGCGGGGCATGGCATGGGCATAGCCAAGGCGAATGAGTAATAGTGGCTGAGCGTTGCCTAGCCCAAAGTGTTGCTGCATCTGCGATCGCACCGATACCACTTCACAGGGCATATTCAAAT
>DATNRH010000180.1 GCA_036703605.1 Candidatus Obscuribacterales bacterium
GTAATGGTGATGCGGAGGGGGCTTTGTCGTTCCCTATTTCGTCCTTCACGGCTACCGAGTCTGATGCTGGCGATCCCAAGATCATGCTCGACGTGTCGGGTAATACAAGAACCTTCGACATGACGCAGGGCTGGAGGTCGATGGGTAAGCGCGGTGAATACGATACCCGTGTGATCTGGCGCAGATTGGGCCAGCACCGATCCTTTACCCCACGATTAGCCATTTCCTCTCCTGTTAAGCGGGCGGTATTCGCTGCCTATGCTGAAATCGAGCCGTGTAAATGACAGATACATTCTTTAATGGCAGGCAGTGGCGAAAGCTGGTCGGTGAGCAGGAGGTTAAATTCCTTGAGTCGCTTTACCAGAGAACAGGTGGAGCGCCGGAGCCGACACAGAACCTAACGGAAGTTTCCAACTCTGTCACCAATCTTGAGCAAACAACCAACTCGGTGATGTACGAGGTACAGGTCTTGCGGCGGCTGTATGCCGCTGAGAATGACAACACGTCGAGACTGCTTGGCATTATCAAGAAACTTGAACACAGAATCAGCCAACTTGAGGATTCTCAGTGAGCGCGAATACCTACCCTATATTCTTTAACTCTACCTACCTGGATTCTGCTAACGGGACGATCTACACAGCCCCTACGTCCCCTTCGACCCTGACGGTTCAGGACTTGCAGTTAAAGATTACGAATATCACAGCGGCCACCCACACCGTCACACTGTATGTGGTGTCGGATGGAGGAACAGCATCTAGCGCCCTTGCTATCGCGCTCGATATGTCCGTTCCCCCCAATGATTTCATCTTAATCCCCGCGCCACGCTTTGGGGCTGGTTCCACCATACAAGGTTTTTCGGATACTGCTAACGTCCTCACTGTTCAGGCTGTTGGCGGAAAAACCCACACGCCATAGGTGGAGGACGGGGGAGCATTCGGTGGAATGCCTCTCAAGTTGTTGAATTTTAAAGAGTAAAAATGGGAACCACATTCCCCCTTTCGGAGACACGATTATGGGTTTTATTTCAGACGCCTTTGGTGGCGGGGAAGCGGAAGATGCAGCAGAAGCTGTTGCACAGGGGTTTAGAGAATCCGAAGATATTTTTAGAGACTACGGGGATAGGGCGCTTGATTATCTGACGCCCTACAAGCGAGTCGGCCAATACGGGCTTAACAGCCTAGCCGCAGTCTATGGGGGAGACGAACCAGACTACACCCAGTTCACTAACTCACCAGGCTACCAGTTCCAGTTCAACGAAGGCCAAAAGGCG
>DATNRH010000181.1 GCA_036703605.1 Candidatus Obscuribacterales bacterium
CTGCAGTATTTGGACTGTCCAAAGGAGGGCCATGTGTAGTCATCAGTTCGTAAGGAGCAGTAGACACGGAGGAATTTTCACATGGCGGAAGTATTGCCGGGGCGTAGGAGATTTCCTGTACCATGCAACCAGACATGGCCAAGGTATCATATGGAGTGAGCCTTGTGGAGGAACCATTGTCCGTAGGAGCAGGAGTGGAAGCGGCAGCAGGGACAGCAGCAGCACCAAGTGCCGACACGGCTGAATTCTCACGTGAAAACGGAAGTCTTTCCGGGGCATAGGAGAGTTCCTGTACCATGCAACCAGGCATGGTCAGAGGAACTGAATCCGTCACAGAAACATTATAAGGATCAGCTGAATTATCAAGGGGAGTAGGTAGTCTTGGAGGAGGTACCGCACGTGAGCGGTGAAGGAAGGCAGGAGGAGGAGGAAGTCTTGCAGACGTGGGGTAGTACGGATCATCAGTTGAATCATCAGAGGGAGCGTATTCGCTGTCTGACATCTAGAAAATGCAGAAAAAGGGTGGGGGACAGGATGAGGAAGTGGAAGTAGAAGAAAAAAATTGCGAGAGCCTCCGGCGTACCTTGGAAAGATATGGGGGTGTCTGATATGCTGACAGCCTTCTCGGCACTGGCAGGATATATCAGCCCTCGGGGTGGCAAGTTAGCAAGCGGGTGCTGCCTCTTGTTCTCCCTGTAAACACCGACAAAGGACCTGGGCAGAGGACTGGACTGGATTGGTAGGTCAGGAAGAGGATCTGCCATAGATCGCGAAGTGGGACTCTTCTCTGTAGTAGGCTGTGGAGGTGCGGATATCGACGCGATGGAGGTGCGAAAATCGATCGTTTCGCGATGGGATTTCGGATCGCTACTCTCAAACAGGTTGCTGCTTTTCGTAGACTAGTAAATACTAGTAAAATAGAGGGCCTCCAGCTACCTTGTTGTGTATATGAACTGGGACTCCTCTCTGTAGTAGGCTGTAGGCTGTAGGCTGTGGAGGTGCGAAAATCGACGCGATGGAGGTGCGGATATCGGCGCGGCGCGATGGGATTCCGGATCGCTACTCTCAACCAGGTTGCTGCTTTTCGTAGAATAGTAAATACTAGTAATAAAGAGGGCCTCCAGCTACCTTGTTGTGTATATGAACTGGAACTCCTCTCTGTAGTAGGC
>DATNRH010000182.1 GCA_036703605.1 Candidatus Obscuribacterales bacterium
CTATCGTTAAGCCATGATTGAAGTTGAACATCTCAGCAAACACTATGGCAGCAGCACCGCCATTGATGACGTTACCTTTTCGGTCAAACCGGGAGAAATCCTAGGGTTTCTGGGCCCCAACGGTGCGGGAAAAACCACCACCATGCGCATTCTGACCGGCTATCTACCGGCCAGCGGCGGCACGGCGCGGGTGGCTGGGTTTGATGTCCATGACGATTCCATGGCGGTGCGGCAGCGCATTGGCTACTTGCCAGAAACGCCGCCCCTCTACCCAGATATGACCGTTGAGGCGTTTTTATACTTCGTGGCTCGTCTGAAACATGTGGCGGCGGGCGATCGCTCCACGCGGGTCATGTCGGCGATGCAGCGCTGCAATTTGGTGGATAAACGAGGGGTGTTGATTTGCAAGCTATCGAAGGGGTTTCGCCAACGGGTGGGCATTGCCCAAGCGATTGTCCATGATCCGGCAGTGATTATTCTGGATGAACCGACGGTGGGTCTCGATCCTCGCCAGATTATTGATGTGCGCAATCTGATTCGCAGCTTGGCGGGGGAGCACACAATTATTCTGTCCACCCACATTCTGCCGGAGGTGAGTGTCACCTGCGATCGCGTCACCATTATCAACCAAGGGCGGGTGGTGGCGACGAATACCCCGGATCAACTGGTGGCTCAGCTCACCGGTGGCTTGGGCTATGACTTGGAAATTGAAGGGAATGGCGAACAGGTGCGGCAGGCGCTGCAAGACCTCACGCCGGTGCAGTCGGTGCAGATCGTTCCCTCAGAGGGCCAAGCTCGTCAACACCTGCAGATCACCACGGAAGGGCCCGAGGATCCGGGGCGGGAGATTGCGGCGATCGTCGTTGGAGCAGGCCTGGGCCTCTACGAAATGCGCCGCCGTCAGGTGAGCCTAGAGGACGTGTTCCTCCAGCTCACCACTACAGAATCCGCTGCGTCGGATGCCTTTGAGGATGGGGAAGCGATCGCCCCAGAGTCCCAAGAGGAAGCGATCGCCCCAGAATCCCCACCCGAGCCACCGCCTACCGAAGATCCTCCCTCGCTCTAGATCACCCTTTTTGTAGGGTGCTGTTAGGCGTAGCCGTAACGCACCATCTTGTACCGCTTTGGATGCGCACGCTACCAATCCAAAGGCTTTCTAGGTATTGTTTATATCGTTGTCAGGAGCCAGCCTCTAGATGGGTGTTTTAGTCAGCAACATCATCGCCATCTATCGCAAGGAGCTACAGAGCTACTTTGCCTCCCCCTTTACTTATGTGATCACTGGGGTATTTTGGTTCATTAGTGGGCTATTCTTTGCCGCCATTTTGCTCGGGCCCACTGGGGTAATTGCCCAGGTGGCGATGCAGGATCAGTTTGGCGGTGGCGCGCCGGTGGATGTGCCGAGCCAATTTTTGATTGTCTACCTCGGGGTGATCGGGTCATTATCCTTGTTCATCCTGCCAATGCTGTCCATGGGGCTCTATGCCGAGGAACGCAAGCGCGGCACCCTAGAACTATTGGCCACCTCGCCGATTACCAACTGGGCGGTGGCGGTGGGTAAGCTGCTGGGAGTACTGACGTTCTTTTTCACCATGACGGTGCCGCTGTTGATCTATGAAGCGATCGCCTTTTTGTCTGCAGATCCGCCTGCCAATCCAGTGCTGCTGCTGGTGGCCCATGGTGGGCTGCTGCTGCTAGCTGCCGCTGTGCTATCGCTGGGGATGTTTGTCTCATCGCTCACCGACAGCACCATCCTCTCGGCAGTGCTGACCTTTGGGCTGATGCTGATGCTCTGGGTGACGGATTTAATCGCCAGTGGCGTTCAAGGGCCCGTCGGGGAAGCCATTGCACATCTATCGCTGCTCACCAGCTATGGCAACTTAATCCAGGGCATTGTGGAAACCAGCGATCTGGTGTTGTTCGCCAGCTATATCGTCCTCGGTATTTTTCTCACTGCCCAGTCGATTGAACTGCTGCGCTACCAACGCTCCTAGGGGCGATCGCCTCCCTCTGTTTTACTGCTGCAAGGTGCCTGTTAGATGAAACGAACGCCATTGACTTTTAAGGGACTTCGGTATTTGGTTTGGCTTGCGCCCATGCTGGTGATTGCTGGGCTGACGGCGGGTGTTGTAGCCGGTAGCTGGGGCCCCGTGCCGCTGGTTCTGATTCTGATCGGCCTTGCCATCGCCATCGGTTGGTTGATCAGCGAAAGTCGCGGTGGCTTTTGGCGACGGCGCTCGACCCAGGCCAATACCAATGGGTTGGTGGCCACGCTGGCCGTGGTGGTGATTTTGGGCTTGATCAACCTGCTGGGCGTCCGCTACAGCCAGTCCTTTGACCTCACCGAGAATCAGCTCTATACCCTGGCTCCCCAGTCGCAACAGGTGGTTAGCAGTTTGGATCAGCCGGTGAAGCTCCTGATCTTTGCTCCCACCCCCAATCCCACCGAGGAACGCTTGCTGAATAACTATCGCCGCCAAAGCGATCGCTTCAGCCATGAATACATCGATCCCCAAGCCAATCCCGTTTTGGCTCAGCAGGTGGGTGTGAGCACCATGGGCGAGGTCTATCTAGAAGTGGGCGAAGGTGATGCCGTTACCCGTCGCTATGTGCAAACCCTGACGCCCCAGCAACCGCTCTCAGAACGTTTGATTAGCAATGCCATTGCCCGCCTGGGCAGCGATCGCTCTGCCAAGATTTACATCACCCAGGGGCATGGCGAACGGATTCTAGAAGCTGGGCAAGGGGGACTATCGGAAGCGATCGCCCGTTTGCAGGATGAGAATTATGTGGTGGAACCGCTGCAACTGACGGAAGATGGACAGATTCCAGCGGATGCGGATGTGGTGATCGTGCCTGGGCCCCAGCAGGCTTTTCTAGAAACCGAGGTGGAGGCTCTGGAAACCTTTGCCCAGGGAGCGAATGGCCTATTGCTAATGCTGGATCCCACCACGGAGCCGGGTCTTGATAGTTTCCTAGACAACTGGGGCATTACCCTCAGTACCGATGCCCTGATTCTGGATCCCGAGGGCCAGGCGGTGGGTCTAGGCCCCGCCGTGCCCTTGGTCACCCGCTATGGCCCCCACCCCATTACCGAACAACTGAGCGGCATGTCTTACTATCCCGTGGCTCAGCCCATTGCTCTGACTGAGGTGCCAGGGGTGGAAGCGGTGCCGCTGCTGTTGACGGGCGATCAGTCGCAAGTGCAACCTATTGACGATCAGGGGCAAGTGCAGCTCGATCCCGATGCGGAGGAGCAGGGTTCCTTGGCGGTGGGGGTGGCGATGAGCCGTCCGGTACAGGGGAATGGCACCCTTTCCGAGGAACCTGTGGATCTGCTGGAGAATGGTGAGGATGGCGAATCGCGCTTGGTAATCATTGGCAACTCTGCCTTTGCCACGGATGGTTTATTTGGACAAGTGCTCAACGGCGATGTGTTTCTCAATACGGTTGCTTGGCTCAGCAATCAAGAAGGGGAAGTGCTGGCCATTCGTCCGAAGGAACCAACTAGCCGCCGTATTGTGCTGACGCTAGGACAGCAGGCGACCCTAGCGATCGCTTCCCTAGTTGTGGTGCCGCTGTTGGCCTTTGCCATCGCCATCGCCCTTTGGCTGAAGCGCCGGTAGATGACAAGAACTTGCCCATCTAGTCGGCAGTGGCGATCGCCCCTAGGGTGGCCTGCACCGATCGCACATAGTCTTGGGGCGCAAGAACCATGAGCATACCCCGCGTCCCAGCCGAGACAGCGATCGCGGCGTGATCGACTAAACTGCTATCGCCATAGACCGGATAGGCCTTCTTACAGGCCAGGGCCGTTACCCCACCGCGAATATAGCCGGTCAGAGCCTGCACCTCTTTGAGGGGAACGGGTTGCACCTTGCGATCGCCGCTGAGTTTGGCCAGGGCTTTTAGATCGAGCTGGCGGTGGGAGGGAATGACTGCCAGGCAGACACCGGTTTGGTCACCGCGAACGACGAGGGTTTTAAACACCTGCTGGGATGGTAGACCGATACCGGCGGCGGCTTTCTCAGCATCCAGGTCAGCGGGATCATAGTCGTAGGTGCGTAGCTCGTAGGGGATACCGAGGCGATCGAGGGATCGAGCAGCATTGGTTTTCTGAACCATGGGCTACCCCTCAAGACGGCCAACCGGCTTCGGCTTGCTGCAACACATAGGCGGCGACGTCGTAGATCTCTTGACTGGACAAGCGATCGCCATAGCCAGACATGGGCATTTTGCCCTGGGTCACGATGGTAGCGATCGCCTCTAGATCATCCATGTGATAGCGCTGTAAAGCCCGCTGCTTGAGGGATTTACCCCGACGGATAATGTTGCCTCCCTGGGCATGGCATCCGGCACAGTTGGCGGCAAAAACCACGGCCCCTCGATCGGGATTAGGGCTGCTGTCTGCTTGGGCCCAGACGGGGCTAACGCCAATGCTCAGGATCAAGAGTCCACTGATCAAGAGAGCGATCGCTCCCGGTAGCGAATAGCGCTTGCTCCACGGAGTCATCGCTCTGATCCCCGGAAATAGGAGGTTTTGTCGTTGTTGCATGATGCCAGTTGTGACCTGCGTTTCAAACATTGTGGGTTCTATGGCCCTAAGAGACCTTCATGGTGTGATTAATATCACAGCTAAGACTGATCTTCATCAATCTAAAGAACTTGTAAACCCTGGATAGTATAGACAGTCATAGCTCAGTCCATGTCGTCTCTAGCTGTACCTATCGTAATGATCGATCGTCTTGTTACGTCTGCCTTCGAAACAGGTTGTCTCAGTGTGGAGTCTGAAGCATTGATTCGCCAAGTGCTGGCGGCGCGTACCTATCGCGTTTCTGACTTGGAGCGACTGCAGCAGCTTAGGGATGCAGTGCAGTCTGGGCGGGTCAAACGTGAAGCGACTGGCCGATTTGAGCGAATTTTAGAAGTTTGTCGATAGACTCAATCACAGTCCACAGGCCGGATCGCATCACGCCGCATTATGGGGAGCGATCGCCTTTGATCTAGTTTTAAGTCGGTGGACTCCAGTCCATGAAGCCATGCCGGGTTTCAATTCCGCTCAACCCTCTTTTCATAGGGAATTGTCGAGTTTTGATTCCGCTCAACCCTCTTCTCTTCAGGAGTTGAGCCAGCAGCTTCAATACAGATTTACGCCAGCTATACGTTAACTCTATCCCAATCGATACATGGGATTAGTGATTGCAGATTAGGTGCAGGATCGCCAACTCTTAGGAATCTTCGAGCTGCTTAACCGATACATCAATGGCATCCACATCCACAGTTCCAGGGGGTGTCAGGCGCTGAAACACTCTGTCTTCCACCACCAGCGGTTCCCCACAGCTTGGGCAAGCCAACTGCATGTTGTTGAACCCAGCCAAGGAGTTGCTACACACAGGACATTGCCCTTCCACCAAGTTGCGTTTGAGCCACCAGCGAAACCCTAGCACAGCCACAATCGGTGCCAAGATCAGCAATCCTAGGAAGATGAAGAAGGACTTCACTAACCACCCTAGCCCAACAATGCCCAGAAACCAGATAATGGCAAAGGTTGTAATCCAAAAGCTAAGGCCAGACAAGTTGACTTGCAGATTGCTAAAGCTACTGGGCTTCACGGGCGATTCTCCTGCACGATAAGTTCTAGTCCGAGGTTTCGCGACCGGGGATGACGGGCTCAAACGGACTGCGGTGGTCTATCTTTAGTCTACGAAATTCGGCCCTTCTTGTCGCAAGGCATGAAGGACGGATGCCCGCCCTTGCCTGAGGGGCAAGGATGGGCAACGGTTTGGGTCAACCATGGGGCTGTAACAATGGGTTACAGGATCCGTTGCGACGCTTACGACTCATCGATCACACGTACCGTAAGACGGAGGGTGCCGGTTGTGGAGTCGGGCGATCGCCACCCCCGCAGATGATCGCGAACCTGTTGAATGAAGCTCAGGTCTTCTAAGGTCGAAGCTTGGTCATCCAGCAAGACCTGCTGCACGCTGCCGTTGACTAAGCGCAGTTCCATCAGTACTATCCCGGAGAGGCGATCGCTGATGTAAAGATTCTGTAAATACTGATCTAGGTTCGTGTAGATGTCATCGCTGTTGGTTAGGGCAACGCCATCAAGGGTGAGCTCGATGATCTCCAAGGGATGCTCATCGTCGATATCGTCCAAAACATCCTCAAGCTCAAAAGAGGGCATAGACTGAGGGATCGACCTGGTGGGTTGTCTACTCCCAGCAGTGCTGGTGGGGAAGGGGGTTGCTAAGGAAGGCGGTGGTGCTGAGAAAGAGCCACCAAACATGAGATCTTGGAGGTTAGTGCCATCGAAGTCAAAGGCATTGCCAAAGATGCCTTCATAGCTGACGCCATCGGGTAACTCCACCGGTACTTCTACGGTGCGACGGGTGCCATCGGGGTCAACACGCACTTCATCGGTGACGGCGACAAAGGCGGTGTATTGCGACAGCAGCCGATAGGCCAGGGCTGTTTGGGTGACGGCATTGACGCCCTCCACAGTTTCCATGCCATAGAGCTGGTTCATTAAGTCTTTGATGCGTGCCCGTCCCCAGAGTTGGGCGATCGCTCCCTGGGATGGCCCGCTCTCAAAATTAACTGCTAGGGTTTCCTCAAAGGGCACGCCCCCTGCCGCCATGCCGCGAATGCGCAGGACACCGGATTGTCCGTCGGTTTTCCGCCCAAAGATCACGAGGGGCTGTTCGGCAAATAGGTCGGGAATGGCCGAGGGATAGATCTCAGGGGCGTCGCCCTCGCCTTCCCAGGTCACGTCAATGTTGGTAAGAACAGGATTATTGATCTGGCGGAAGAAGCGCTCCGCGACCTCTCCAGAGGGTTCATCGTGACGAATCACTTGGGAGGTGCCACGCCCGGCCTCGGCTAGGCGATCTAAGAGGAAGCGATTGACGGAACTGCCTACCCCAAAGCTATAGAGCCGGTTGCCTGGTGCAAGGCGTTGCTGCACTTCGGCAATAATCTCAGCGTCGTTGCCAATATAGCCATCGGTTAACAGCACCACGCTACGCAGCCGTCCTTCCGGGGCAGGGGGAAAGTCGAGCACCGCCCGGATGCCGTTCAACAGTTCGGTGCCGCCATTGGCGGTGAGTTGATCCACGTAGGCGATCGCTCTCCGACGGTTTTCGGGGGTGTTGGGCAGGGGCGTGGCGGAGAGCTGCTCGGTGGTGGTGGCAAAGTCGATGATCGTAAAGGTGTCGTTGGGGTTGAGTCCATTAATCATGCGGCGCATGAGTTCCTGAGACTTCAGGAGGGGATCGCCCATCTGGGAGCCGGAGGTATCCATCAAAAACACCACGTCTTTGGGCACGATGGCGGTGCTGGGATAGTCGATGGCGGGGATCAGGTAGGCCGCAAAGTGACCGCCTTCTTCGTGACGCTGGGTGAGGACGGTGGCTTGGGGGCGATCGCTCATCACCTGGTAGCGCAGGATCAGGTCTTTATTGGGAATCGTATCGGCGGGATCGAGCTGCACATAAACTTCTCGCCCGCGAGACGTAGTCTGGATGGTGTGAGACGGAGAGGTGATATTGGTAATCGGCACCCCAGCATCTAGGTTAACGGTGACCTGAATATCGTGCCCCGATCGCTGATCCGGGGGAATGACTGGCGGTGTAATCCGAGTTGCATCAGGAACTTGGGGCGTGTTGCCGGTGACGGTGGCTGGGCCAGGAATGTAGCGCGGCCCGACCACCATAGGAAAGACAAATTCGTAATGGTCGCCCTCGAAGGTCAAGCTTTCGGTGTAGCGAATGGTGACGTCGATCTGTTCACCGGGAAGAATATTCGCCAGAGACTGGGTGAAAATATTGGCGCGCTCTTGCTCCAACAGCCCTGCTGTACGCCCTTCCTCGATCGCCTGTTGATAAATAGCCTGGGCTTCCTCCCGAGGTTTAATCTCGCCACGAATGATGCGATCGCCAATCCGAATTTCCATATCATCCACCGCCGCTTCATCGGGCAACGGGAAGACATAGATGGCTTCTAGGGGATCCTCAAAGGGATTTTCAAAGGTCTGGGTCACCTCCACCCGCGCCACATTGCCGCTGACCTGAGCCTGCACATCGGTGTGGATGAGGGGGAAAACCTGAGAGCCCCCCTCGTTTTGTACATAGAGCCCACCAAGGGCGGGAGTATCGGGGGCAGCCATACGGGTATCTCCTGGGGTTGAACGAACGGTGGGAGCCGTCTGGGCAGTGACATTGCCACCATACCGAACTAGACCTAACAGCCCCAAAACAGCGACAGCGGGTAGTAAATGAATGAATTTCATAGATCTAACTCCAGAGCAACAGGCGATCGCTCTCCCCTCGCACCCATCAACAGGGCTGGCGACAGCTTGCGAGCAATCGACCCTGTATGGCCTAGCGCCTTTCAGCATCGGAGCGATCGCTTCCAGCATGGCACTCCGATCCAACTGGGCGGGATTGGTTACCAAAAGGGAAACCACTGGTTAGCTCTACATCTAGACGAGGCCATCTTCCGACCGGAGCCCTAGGGATTAAAATACGCTTTGTAAATAGCATGGGCGATGGGCATGGCGCTTACCGATCCATAGCCCCCATTTTCCACAATGGCAGCGATCGCAATCTGGGGATCCTGGGCCGGCCCAAAGCCGACGAAAAGCGAGTGGGACGTCTGGCCTAAGACTTCCGATGTGCCCGTTTTGCCACCGGTGAGGGGAATGCTGCCATCGTTTAAACCCTGGGCAGTACCCTGCTGCACCGTGGCGATTAATCCTTCTCGAATAACAGCGATCGCGGCGGGATCGATCCCCGTGGGTATGGGCTGCATCTCGGGCGATGCGGTTTGATCCATCATCAAATGGGGGATCACCCGATTTCCACCGTTGGCAATGGTGGCGGTCATCACAGCCATTTCCAGCGGCGTCACCTGCACCACACCCTGACCAATTGCCATGCTCACCGTATCGCCGGTGTACCAAGGTTCGCCGTAAAGTTCTACCTTTTCTTCAGGGGTGGGGATCAAACCGTGATTGCCACCTTCTAGTCCTAGGGTCGGTGTGGTGCCAATGCCTAACATGGCTCCCCAGTGGGCGATCGCTTCGGGGCCTGCCGCCATCCCCACCTGATAGAAAAAGGTGTTGCTGCTCACGGCAAGCGCATCACGAAAACCAATCGCTCCATAGCCTTGATTGCTATGTTCCCAGAACTGGGTACCGCCAACGCTAATAAAGGCTGATGTATTGAGAATTGAGCCTGGATTAAACTTACCCGACTGCATCCCCGCCACCGCTGTCACAACCTTAAAGGTGCTGCCGGGCGGGTAGCCCTGGAGGGCACGATTGAGAAACGGCTGGCTTTCGCCCTGAAGCTGCTGCCATTCCGCATCGGTTACCCGGCGGGTAAAGATATTGGGATCAAAGGACGGGCCGCTGACCAAAACTAAAACCTCTCCCGTTTTGACATCAAGGGCGACAACCGCACCCCGTCGATTGTTCAAGGCCTGCTCTGCCGCCTGTTGCAACTTGAGATCAATGGTGAGGTTAACGGACTCCCCAGAAATCGAGGGTTCATTCCCCAAGATCCGCCGCTCTTGACCGTTAGCATCCACTTCCACGCGGCGATTACCCCAATGTCCTTCCAAGATGGGATTCGCCAACCGTTCGATCCCCATTTGCCCAACAATCATGCCGCTGGGATAGTTAGGATTGCTCTCCATATCAGCTTCGGTAGCTTCGCCAATATAGCCAATGATGTGGGAGGCAAGGCGTCCATGGGGATAGTAGCGATTGGATTCTGCCAGAATTTCAACGCCAGGAAACTGCTGGGCAAATTCTGCTAGGGCCACAAAAGCATCAGGACTGAGTTGCTGAGCAATCCGCACGGGCAGCGGCGACGAATAGCCTGCCTGCTCTAGCTTGGCGATCATCTCGTCTTTCGGGACATTCAGCAGGGGAGACAGTTGCTCTGCTAGATGTTGCCAATCTTCGGGGGATTGCTGGCGAGGCCAGAAGTAGACGGCGCGGCTGAGGCGATTGGCAGCAATCAACTCTCCGTTACGGTCGAGAATATTGCCGCGATCGGAGCGGATCGGTACTAGACGAGTCCGATTTTGCTCAGCTAGTTCGCGGTTGGCTGGGCCGGCTACCAGTTGGAGTTGGGCAAGACGATAGGCGCAAAATCCTAGGCAAACGGTGCTGAATAGGATGAACACGATCGCTCGCTGGAGGAGCGTTTCACGGCTGATCGGACTTTTGACCAATGAGGTCTGAACATTCCGAGACTGGGGGGTGGTAGATGAAAAGCGGAGGTCGGTAGTCATGAACGGTCATCCATATCCAAGAGTGGTAGAGAGCGCAGACGTGATGTACACCGATGGTGACTGAGCGTTATTGGGGAGTATGGGGAGGGTGTCCTAGCAGATTGTCAATGCAGATTGGTAATGGCTTCACGGTGAACGTGCGGTTGGTTTAGGGCGTTTTGTCGTTCTGGGTTGGATTTTTCGAGCGATTGCGGTTGGGATGACCCTGCCATACTTCAAGAGGGCAAAACCGTACGCCGATGAGCCTGGGTAAAAACTTGGAGTGTCTGCTCCAAGCTTGGCTGCTCGTCATAGGGGGTAAATCGTGCTTGCCTTAGAGTCTATCCATGGGATAGATGAATCCTGGGTGATCAGCCGCTAGGTCACGTTGTCTGAGCCTTTGCCTGAGCTTTCTGTCGCATCCTGAGATGGATTGGGACAAGGGCGATCGCATCCCCTATCCTACACAGATGCACACTACTGTCCTTCCCTCTAGAAATGAGGCAAAATCCGGATATTTTTTGATGAAAAATGAGTCGATATTGTGTGAGGAAGCTCCATCTTTGTGGTGATTTAAGGACGACGCACCTCTCTATGACCATAACCTAATCTTTATGAAAAAATGCTGTGGCTCAATGAGATTTTAACGATCGCTCAGAAGGTGCCAAGCACCTACACCCAAGGGATATTTGAATCTCTAGTATGGCTTTTTGAATCCGGCAGCTTGGCCTTGGCTGGGTGAGAAGCCTTAGTGCCTTTTATTCATCCTGGTCTAGGTGTCAAGCTACGGCGGTCAGATGATTCTAGGCATGGTTGTATAAATCTTGGCTCTAAATTTAGCTTTGGTCGGTTTGTCGGTTAATATTGGGGCGATCGGGGCGCTAATTTAAACACCTGGCAGGACATCCACCAGGTCTGCCATCCTCCTCGATGTTTGGCATCGTGGTGCAATCAATGACATTCTTGTTGAATATACGCTCAGTGTAGTTAGCATCATCATGAATTCACACATCAAAGTTGTTCAGCCAACCGGCATCTTAGATAGTACAAAAACCAACCAGTTTCGGGCTGAGATTAGTGAACTGGTGAATAGTGGCGCTAAGATCATTCTCGTCAATCTGAAGGATATAACGTTTATCGATAGCTCAGGGCTTGGGGCCTTGGTTATCGCCTTAAAAACGGTGCGTTCAGCCGGAGGGCGCTTCTACATCTGCTCAATTAATGAACAGGTGCGCATCTTGTTCGAGCTGACCAGTATGGATCAAGTCTTTGAGGTGTATGACAACCAAGAAGCTTTTGAGCAAGCCGTGCTATCGCCAAGCTGACCCTTTGAGCGTCAGTGCTGCTTGAGGGCAAGGGCGGCGCACCCAATGAGGCAGCGATCGCCTTCTTGGAAACGATGAGGGTCTGCAAGTCTGGAGCTCATGTCCAGAACTGGAGGGGCGATCGCGTTGGTGATGGCTCTCAAACGCTAGGCTCGTAGCCTAGAACGTTGTGTAACCATCAGGTCTAAGGCCTAGGTTGATAGGTTGCCTGCCCGCTCAAGCGCCCGATCAAGCATCTAGGGCAACCTGCGGCGCTTGGGGAGCGATCGCCTTAACCAAAGTTAATGCGTAGAAGTGAGAGATCGTCGTCGAATGAATCGACTTCGCTCTTTTCTTGCACCTGCTCCAGAATGATATCTAGGCTGGTGGTAATGGGTTCATCTGACAGTAAAGTTACAAAATCATCTAAGCCCCATGTTCCTCCCTTGAGCTGGCTGGCTTCAAAGGTTCCATCACTGAAGACATACAGGCTGCTGTTGCTGGGTACGTCATGACGTTTGCTTTGAAAGGATGCATCGGGCAACATGCCAATGGGTAGTCCTGGGGTTTTTAAACGCTCAATCATCCTTTTCCCCGAGGGAGCTTCATGGGTTGGCGTTGAAACTAAAATAGCGGGCGGATGACCGGCACTCGCATACATGAGCTGACGACGGGCTCGATTATAAACGCCATACCAAATGGTGAAATATTTTTCATTTTGGTTGGTCATTTGAAAGGTGTCGTTCAGCGCTTTTAGAACGTGGTGAGGTTGATAAAAGTTGACATCAGGTAGGGATTGTGACCGTAATAAATTTAAAACCGCCGTGGATAGTAAGGTTGCTCCTAAGCCATGCCCAGAAACATCGAGCAAATAGATGACCAAATAATCAGGATCTAGCCAGTAATAGTCAAAGCAATCACCGCCCAATTGACTAGAGGGGATGAAGCGTGCATCTACTTGCACTAGGCCTTTCAGGGGTTTCGGTAGGAGCGATCGCACGTAGTCTACAGCTTCCGATAGTTCAGACTCTAGACATTGCTTTTGATACTGGAGGTCGCGGGTGAGTTGGCGTAGGCGTAGACCGGCCCGCACCCTTGCCTGCAGTTCAGCGATTTCGATGGGCTTGGCTAAAAAGTCATCTGCCCCGGTATCCAGTCCTTTGACCCGGTCTTCCAAACTTCCCCGAGCCGTCAACAAAATGAAGAAAATCGTTGAAAATGTAGGATCTCCCTTGACTTGCCGACAGACTTCTAGACCATCCACAATGGGCATCATCCAATCGCAAATGATCAAATCCGGGTGTATTTTCTTAATTTGTTCAAGACCCTCTTGCCCATCAGATGCGATCGCAATTTCATACCCTTCCTTCTGTAGCGCTTTTTTTAGAAACAAGCGGATGATAGGGTCATCATCAATAACCAAGATTTTTGACATGGGCAAGTTACACTTTCTTGCAAACAGAGCGTCTACCTTTTGTAAGGGTTACAGCTTAAACTGTGGTGAATTATATAGATAAATATGATGACACATTCAGTTGATTTAATCGAAGTCCCAAAATAGAATTAACGCTAGCAACATCCAAGAAAACTTGGGATGACAATTCGTAATCTTCAGATTCACGGTTTCAGATCCACGCTTGGGGCATCGACATACGTTTGAAAAAACCAGAAAAACCGTCACTCATAGACTGGTCTTCTTGTGCAGATTTCACGTATTCTA
>DATNRH010000183.1 GCA_036703605.1 Candidatus Obscuribacterales bacterium
TCTGAACGCGATCAATACCTAACGCTTTACAATGAAGCCCAAACCCAATTGACCTTTGAGCGCCGCTCTAAAGCTGGCATTAAAGGATGGGAAACTCGCCGCAAGCGCGAAAATGAGCGTCTGAAGCAAGAAATTGGTGAAATGACGGCCTTGCTGCACGATTCTCTATCCCGTGAAGACACAGCGATCGGGAATATGGAAGACCTAGCCAATCGTATGGATCGAATTCAGAGCTTGGTCAACTCGGTGCAAGATGGTGCCGATGAAACGCCTATTGGTCTAGTGCAAAAGTTTAAGCGCATTTGGCAGGCCATTCAAGAGATCATTGCGGAGTAGGAAGGCATGGTTATGAGCGATGACACAGGCTCTGATCTGGTTCCTCGAAAACCTACCTTGGGCGATCGCATGCGTGAGGTTGCCAATCAGCTTCGTCAAGAAAAGGCAATCCAAATCAAGGCCACATCTCGCATTTTGGGAGCTGCCGCCCAGATGGCCCAAAACCACGATCGCTTAATCGATGAGGTGGTTGTGATGGTTGAAGATGATCTCGATCGAGCAGCCCAAGCAGCGTCAGAGACACCCTATACAGTGGAGGTGCTGAAAGAAAAGTTTTCCAGCTTCAAGGAAGCCAAGACCCAGTTGGGCGTTAAGGCTACAAGCTGGACGACCCTAGTCGATAAGCTAAATGCCCAACATTCCCCATCTGCCTCCATACCGCCTCAACCTGTTAGCCCTCCCTCACAAGCTCAAGATACTCTAACTCAGCGTCTTGATAGCATTGAGCAAGAGATGCGATCGATGCGGAAAGAGATCCATCAGATCTTAACCCTTCTGGAGCGATTGCTTTGAGTGCAATGGTAAAGGTGTAAAGACGTAGTCGAGGTGTGGCTTGGCTGATTCTAATGGAATATCTGCACTCGATCCCCCGCTTCGTAGCCCCCTTACCAAGGGGGCTACAGACATTCGGGTACTATCCAGCCTTGAATGCATGGCTTGTTTAACCGGACTTGATAGTTGCTATGAGTTGTTAGTGCCTAACCTTTGGGCTTTCTTCGCATCTTCGGCAGTCTCATTAAAACAACGATCGCTCCCCTGGACAGATTGGGAGAGCGATCGCTGTTCCGCGTTCATTAGCCCATAGCGACTTGCACATCACCACTGGGTGACCAGTCTGGGCGGTTGACCGGTAGGGGTTTCTGGGCGCGGGTGACTTGGTTGCTCCACCAATTATTGTCCGTTTGCACCGCTTCAAAGCCGACTGCCTGCATCCAGTCATCCACCGAGCCGGCAGCATAGGCTTTGATGTAGGGTTCTTCAAAAATTTCGGTGAGCCAAGTGGCTTGGCGGAGGGTGGCTTGGTTGCCATCGAGAATCAGCACCTGGCCGCCAGGACTGAGCAGCCGGAAGCATTCCCGAAGAATCTCTTGGGCGATCGCCGGTGGGGTTTCATGGAACAGCAGGGACGCGGTTACCACATCAAAGCTGGCATCGGGGAAGCCGGTGGCTTCGGCTAGGCCGTGATGGAAGTCGATGGATAGACCATGGAGCCGAGCCTTTTGGTAGGCCATCACCAGCATGTGAGGCGATAGATCCAGACCCACTACCTCGGCATCGGGAAAGGCTTGCTTGAGCAACACGGTGGTGGAACCCGTGCCACAGCCTAGGTCGAGGATGCGCCGGGGTTGCCCTTGGACGCGATCGCACAGGCCTTGACGAATCCAGGTTTCGCTGGGCAGCAGCACATATTGCGTGATCGGATCATAGGTGATCGCCGCGTCGGCGGTCAGGTAACCATTTTGGATGCCGTGGAAATTTT
The DNA here is from genome assembly GCA_036703605.1 of Candidatus Obscuribacterales bacterium. NCBI lineage: Bacteria > Bacillati > Candidatus Melainabacteria > Candidatus Obscuribacterales > Candidatus Obscuribacterales bacterium. Next base: position 1,817 of record DATNRH010000183.1, read on the forward strand.
GGCTACGGTAATAGTCGGGATAAGCGACCGTGGGCGACGAGAGGCGATCGCACTCCGTTTCCCAGTCAATGCTGTCGCGTTGGCGGAGCAGGGCTGCTTCATCCAGAAGAAATTGGCTGAATAGGGGAGCCAGAAATCGTTCAAAGATGGTGGATTGAGTCGTTGTCATGGTTTGGATGAAGATATCGCGGTTTAAAGTCTGTGTCTTTAGTATGCAGAACCTAGGCAGCAATGGGGAGGGATAGGAAAAAATGGGTCTAGCAAATGCCAAATGGCTGAATTTTTAAGAAATTTTTCCGTTCATGTGTATCAAAGTGCGAATGTACTGTTAAGCTATGAGACAAGCGATCGTCCATGGCTAATGGTCCATGATTCCGCAATCTCTCAAACTCAGGAATTTTCTTAGTTATCGCCAGGCTACTCTGGATTTTCGTGGATTGCACGTAGCCTGCATTTGTGGTGCCAATGGGGCAGGTAAGTCGTCGTTGCTGGAAGCGATCGCTTGGGCGGTCTGGGGACAGGGACGAGCGGCGAGCGATGATGATGTGATTTATCAAGGGGCGTTGGAGGCTCAGGTAGACTATACCTTTCGTTATCGAGAGCAGGTCTATCGAATTATTCGTACACGCTATCGGGGGCAGCCCAGTTCTCTGGAGTTTCAGATTGAAACTCCAAGTGGATTCCAAACCTTAACCCAGCGGGGTTCTCGTGCCACCCAAAGTCTAATTCAGCAGCATCTTAAGCTGGACTACGAGACGTTTATTAACTCGGCCTATCTGCGTCAAGGGCGGGCAGATGAATTTATGCTGAAGCGGCCGGCGGAGCGTAAGCAGGTGCTGGCGGATTTGCTTAAGCTGGATCAATACGATCGCCTTTCGGAACAGGCGAAGGAGCGATCGCGTCAGGTTCGTGCTGAGATGGAGGTGCTGGAGCGAGTATTAGAGCAAATTCAGCAGCAGCTTCTCCAGAGCGATCGCTTGGCTACAGAACGCTTGGCCTTGGAAACCACCTTGGAGCAGCTTACCCAGCAGCAGCAGGTACATACAGCTCAGGTACAGGCGTTACACATCCAGCAGCAGCAGCGCCAGCTCGGGCAACAGGAGCTCCAGCGTCACCATCACCAAGCCCAGCAGCTTCAGCAAGACTGTCAGCAGCTCCAGCAGCAGCTTACGACATTACAGACCCAAGAGCGATCGCTGCAGACCATTCTCAGTCAATCCGACGCCATCGCCCAGGGCTATGTCCATCTGCAGGCGCTGCAAACCAAGGATGTAGCGCTTACCCAAACGTTTCATACCTACCAAACCCTGACGGCAGAACACCAGCAGCTTCAGCAGCAGCACCAAACCGCGATCGCCGTCCTGCAGGATCAGCACCACCAGGTTGAGGCCCAGCTAACCTCCCTGGTGCAGCAGGAACAGGAGGTACAGCAGGTGCTTAGTAAGGCAGGGGAAATTGGCGACGCCTTAGAACGTCTGCGGCTAGCGCGGCAGCAGCTTCAGCAGTTGGATCGCCTACAGGTGCAGGTGGCACCCCTGATCCAGCGGCGGCAGCAGCTCCAGTCTCAGTGGGAACGAGCCCAGGCCCATCTACAGGCGCGCCTGGATGCGTTTAACCATCAGATTCAGCAGCTCCAGCTTCAGGAGCAGCGGCAACCCAACTTAACCCAGTCTGCGGCAGAGCTGAGCACCCAACTCCATTACTTAGAGGAGCGACGGCTATATCAACAGCAGGTGCGCGATAAGGGTCTGGAGCGCCGTAATTTTATGGAACGGCTGCAGGCCGATCAACGTATCTATGAAACCCAACTGGCGGAGCTAGATCAAAAAATTCAGTGGCTGAAACGGCAGGCAGGCCCTTGGTTGAACGATCGCTCCCTCAATCCATCCATTGAAGAAGAATTGCGATCGCTGCAGGTAGATGCGCAGGAGGCAGGGCGACAATCCTGTCAGGATCAGGGCACCCCCTACCAACTGGAGGTGGCAGACTATCCCCCCTGTCCCCTTTGCGATCGCCCCTTGGATGAACAGCATGGGCGGGTGGTACTCGAACGCCATCAAGCTGACCAGGCTGCAATTCTAAAACGGCTTTGGGTGGTGCGGGAGCAGTTATCCGCCTCGGAGCGAGAGATTCAGGTTCTGCGCCAGGAATATCGCGATTTGGACTATGAACTGGCGAATTACGGAGCCATGCTCGAACGGCGGGGGCGTCTGCAGGAACAGCTTCAGGGTGTGGTGACGGTAAAAACCCAGCTTCAGGAGCTGATTGCCGAGCGGGATGCCCTAGCATGTTCCCTAGAATCGGGCGGCTATGCGGCAGAATGGCAGGAAGAGTGGCAGGAAATTGACCATACCCTCAGCCAATTGCAGTATGACGACAAAAATCACGCCCTAGCGCGGGGACAGGTGGATCGTTGGCGTTGGGCAGAGCTGCGCCAAGCCGAAATTCACAGTGCCCAGCAGCGACAGATCCAGTTAGCCCAGCAGCGTCCGCTTCTGGAAGCTCGTCGCGCCCAGATCGATCATGACCTGCAGCAACACCACCAATCGTCACTCTACCAACAGCTTCAGGAGGTCAGCGATCGCCTGCTTCAGCTTGGCTATGATGCCCCGGCCCATGCGGCCGTGAAAGATGCCATTCGCCAGAATCAAGGCTGGCAGTTGCGTTACCACGATCTGCACCAAGCCCAGCAGCAGCTACCCCAAATACAGCAGCAGCGCCAGCAGATTGAAGCCGAGTGGCAGGAGCGATCGCACCGTCTACAGGAGGTGCAGCAGCAAATTGCGCAGCTTACCCAGCAGTTAGACTCAACGCCAGATGCCACGGAAGCGATCGCTCTCTTGGAATATCAGCTAACCGAGGGGCGATCGCAACGGGATCAGCACCTAGCTCACCTGGGTCGCCTCCAGCAACAGCAGCAGCAGCTCGATGACTTGATCGACCAGCGCGATCGCCAACAGACCGAGGTGCAAACCCTGCGCCACCAGTATCGGGTCTATCAAGAACTGGCCCAAGCCTGTGGCAAAAATGGCATTCAGGCGTTGATGATTGAAAATATCTTACCTCATCTAGAAGCAGAGACCAATCAACTCTTAGGACGACTCAGCGCCCACCAATTGCACGTCCAGTTTATTACTCAGCGTGCTAGTAAACGCAGTAAACGTCATGCTAAGCTGATTGATACCCTAGATATTTTAATTAGTGACCTCCAGGGTACCCGTCCCTATGAAACCTATTCTGGCGGTGAAGCATTTCGGGTGAATTTTGCCATTCGTCTAGCCTTATCTCGTCTATTAGCTCAGCAGTCCGGCACACCGCTGCAAATGTTAATTATCGATGAGGGATTTGGCACCCAGGATGCGGCAGGCTGTGAGCGTTTGGTGGCAGCGATCCAAGCGATCGCTGATGATTTTGCCTGTATCCTAGCAGTCACGCATATTCCTCATCTCAAAGCGGCGTTTCAAACCCGCATAGAGGTACAAAAACAGGCTCAAGGATCGCAGATTCAGTTAGTTCTATAGAAATAATCGTTCATAGGGTAATCTTGTTCGCCCATAGCTTTCATTCCCAAAAGCTCTTGGTAGTCGAGAGGGTTATGGTTGCAGGGGTTAGGGACAGGCATCTATTT
>DATNRH010000184.1 GCA_036703605.1 Candidatus Obscuribacterales bacterium
GTTCGCCCCAGCCGTGAGAACTACCGCGACTACCTGGCAGGCTGCCTGGATGACAAGGCAAAGTTGTTTGGCACTGCCTGGACACACCATATCGAATCGATGGAGGGGCACCATCAACACCTTGAGCAGATGGGTAGCCAGGCCACCTTCTACGTCAAGGACATCTACGCCAAAGTGCTTGGTTTTGAGCATTGGTACCATATGATCGAGTGCTTGCGCATCTCTGAAACCCCCTGGGATGACGAGCGCTTTGCCTATATCGACATGGATCATGAGCTGATCTCTCACCTGGACAGCCATTTTCTTGACTACATCCAGGTCCAGCGCCTGCGGCTGTATGACATCCTGGAGGTAGAGCCCAAGGACCCGGCACGCTTTTTCTCTATCTACCATGGTGATCACGGCCCCGTTGAGATGGCAATTCTACTGCTCTACCAGATCCCGTCCGAAGTGCTGAGAAGCCACATCAACAGCCTGTTTGTGCTTGAAGGTCGATGGCCGATGATTGCCAGCCCCACCGAGGCGCGTCGCCACATCCTGGTGCAGGTAGCTGAGGGCACTAACTTTGGGATCTCGGATATCCTGGAAAGCTGCCAGACCCCTGGCGCGATCTTTTGCTCCCGAGATCTGTTTACCCCTAAGGTTGCGCAGCGCTTCAACAACAACGAGCTTTCCCTGGCCGACACTCAGCGCAACTCCTGCTCGCGCTCGTCATGGTCGACCCGAGAGGTCATCCACTACCTCACCTCTATCATGAATCATCAGCATGCGGGAGACACACAGCAGGAGTCAGTCAATCAGTTCATCTACAGCATGGTTTACTGGATGATCTACACCAGCAAGAATGGCCATGTATCGACCCATTTTGGTGACCTTGGGCAGTCGGTCAATCTCTACAACTACCATATCGACAATATCTCAGGCGGACGCAACAGCTTCGACGTCAATGCCCTGTTCCTCGCATTGACGCCCTCCATATTCTTGCGCGGCGATGACATCAACACCTTTAAGCAGATCGGCAAGAAGCTCGTCTATGGAGCGCATATTTCCGGAGATGAGTTTGCGACCTATGATCGACTCTTCAACAAAGCGATCCAGCTCTCTCGCCCAGTCAGAGGCATGGTGCTGACCACCCTGTCAGAG
>DATNRH010000185.1 GCA_036703605.1 Candidatus Obscuribacterales bacterium
CGTGAACAAGATTCGTAGTCATAGTGGCCTCCTTGGGTGGAACCGGGATTTTACAAACCAACTAGTTGGTATATTAAACATGCTTTTCGGGAATGTCAATAGGGATCGGGGGATACGATCAGGGTATTAATTAAGCTGGAAATCCTTTGCCAAGAAGGACTCATTGCCTTTTATGGGCTATCAAAAAGTTTTGGCTTCTTAACAAACTATTTAGTTTGTAAGATGGAAGAGTATGGTGAAAAAAGTCTGTCAGGAGTCTGTCATGCCCCGTAGTGGAGTCAAAACCAAATCGGCTATTCTGGATGCTGCCCATGAGTTGGTGATGGGGCACGGGTTGGCAGGCACCTCCATCGACATGGTGTTAGAGAAGGCCACGGTCACCAAAGGGGCGTTTTTCTATCACTTCAAAACCAAGGCTGATCTGGCCCGTGCCCTGGTGCAGCGTTATGCCGAGAAAGATGCCGCCTATCTACATGAGCAACTCAGCCGTGCTGAAAAGCTCAGCCGTGAACCGCTACAGCAGATTTTGGTTTTCATCGGACTGTTGCAAGAAGAGGTGGAGCAAATGACGGATCCTGGCGCTGGGTGCCTGATCGCCTCGTTTATCTATCAGTTCGAAGATCTCGATGCGGATGTGCGCACCATTTCGGCCCAGTCTTTTCTAGAATGGCGGCAGCGGTTGGGGAAAAAGTTTTCAGCAGCGATCGCCCAAACCTCTCCCAAGCTGCCGGTTAAAGCGGAGGAATTGGCCGACGCGATCGTCTCTACCTTTGAGGGTGGTTTTGTGATGATGCGGGTGTTGCAAGATCCTCATCAGCTGGCGCAACAGTTGGCACATTATCGCAACTACATTGAATTGTTGTTTGGGATGGTCACTTGAGTGGCTCGGTGGAATTTTATGACCACATCAAAGCCTTGCCCTTTGTATAGAGACTCCCGGCTTCTCAGAGAAACCGGGAGTCTTGGGTATTTGACCGCTACCGGATATAGCGATGACCACGATAGTGAAGAGTTGGGGGGGGATGGATGGACGAGGCGATCGCCCTTCCTGAAACGGATAAGAAATTCTCAGAAAGAACACCTTTTTGGGGAGTTCAAAGGTTTCGATTTTGGGTTGACTATAGGTGTAATGAACACCGCGATACTTCAAAGACATATGGATACCTCACGTGAGACTTGGCGAGGAATATTGTCCTAACGAAGGAAGCCCTTCCATAGGAAAAAAGAGCATTGAGTCCATTCAACATGAATACTTGAATCCTTCCGTTTTCACCCTAAGCTGATGAAGGGAACCTGTCTCTACGGTAAATCTATGGTCTTAGAGGATTCTTCCCAAAGGTTTTAGGAGTCAACCTGCTCTCGTATGAATGACCGTGTTGGCAGGGTTTTTGGCGTTGGCAATTACGTTACCTCTGCAATCCGCAAAGAATCTTAGACGTGTGTTTCATCGTTTGCAACCTTTATGAATCAGTTCTTTTGGAGAATGACCATAGATTTCCATAGGTTTCTACAAGGCCGGTTCCATAGGTTTCCCCTAGAGACAGAAAGGGATTACTCTCCTACCGTTAAAAATGAACATAAAGCAGAGCTAGATATAGTCTATTGACTTGATAATTCGGCATTGCTGAATCGATAGATGTGATTTGCCCTCATTCCCAACCCTTCTCCCTAGGAAGAAGGGCGCTAGAACTCTTGTTTTCTCTCCCTGGGCAGAGGGCTAGGGTGAGGGCGGATTTAGGAATCCATACTTGTATTCAGCAACACCGACAATTTATCTGACGTGAAACATCCATTTCTGCTATCAGATGATTTCAAGAAGGCTAGCAAGCATTCTGAACTGTGATGGATTGATGAAATGTCCGAGTATGAATTATGTTGACTCAAGCTGATACGAAGAACGTAGAAAAAACGCCGCAAACAACGAATCTTGAAAAGAGTCTGCTCATTAATTTACCGCTGCAACTGGTGCAGGTGCGCCGCAGTAGGGTGGCAGGTGCTGAAGCGTTGCTGGCGTTGCTGTCAGACCCTAAGGTGGCCCCTGAGGTACACACCTTGCCGTATTTGTCCCTAGATGAATTGCGAGATCGCCTCTCCCAGTCCAGATGTCAGGGCTGTGTACTCGTGACCTGCTGCCATGGCGAAATCTTGGGCATGGTGGCGCTTAGCTTCGCTGCCGATCCGCTCTGACGTCATGCAGCAGCGCTGCAATGGCTTGCAGGAAACCCCGGTTGGCAAGGACTGGGGATCGGCGATCGCCTCCTTCAGGCTGCCCTCGATATTGCTGATCACGGGTGTAATCTGCGGCGTCTAAACTGCAAGTTTTTTCAGATCATTACCGGGCGATCGCCCTCTACAAGAAGTTTGGCTTTGCCCATGAAGGCACGTTGCAGCAGTATGCCTGTCGAGATGGCCAACACTGCGACGTCGATATGATGGCACGACTGAAATCAACTGTTTTAGGAGACTTTCCTGATGTTTGCCAATGCGATCGCGACCCTCTTTCGCATGGATGACCAAACCTGGCAAGGCCACGCCAACCCCTGGTGCTTTTGGACTCGCCTCACCGTCGTTCCCCTATTATTTCTCACCATCTGGAGCCGCGTGTGGCTGGGGTGGGGAGCCCTAGCGCTGATTGTCGCCGCACTGTTGTGGAACTGGCTCAATGCTCGCCTATTTTCGCCCCCCAAATCCACCGACAACTGGGTGTCAAAAGGGGTACTGGGTGAGCGCGTCTGGATCAACCGTCAGCAAGTTTCCATTCCCGCCCACCACCGCACCTTTCCTTATTTTCTGACCGGACTGGCCGCCATCGGCTTTCTGATTGCCATTGCCGGTCTCTGGACGCTGCACCTGCCCCTTACCCTGCTGGGCCTGCTGCTGATTTACATCGGCAAACTCTGGTTCCTCGACCGCATGGTGTGGCTTTATGAAGATATGAAAACCACTACACCTGAGTACGGAAGCTGGCTCTATTAACCGCAAAGGAGCGAGGAGAATTCAAAACTCAATATTCTCCACCCATCCACCCTACTCTCCGGGAAGCCACTACCGCGAACACTCTTCACCCCACCCTCTCACCATCCCACTACCGACTACCCACCCCCTCTTATCATGCTTACCACCCAAATTACCCAAACCTACAACATCTCAACGCCCATCATCTCCGCCGGAATGGCCTGTGTCGCCACCCCCAAACTCGCTGCTGCCGTCAGCCATGCCGGGGGCATGGGCACCTTCAGTGCGGCAATGGTTGACCCCGAGGGACTGCAGCGACTGATTCGCGAAATGCGATCGCTCACGCCTTACCCCTTTGGCGTCGACTTCGTGACCGGCATGGCCCAAGCGGAGCACATTGCTATCTGTATTGCAGAACGAGTGCCTGTTGTGATCTTTTTCTGGTCACTGCCGCCCCAAGCATGGGTGATGCAGTTGCAGGCCAGCGGCACCAAAGTTTGGATGCAGGTCGGTTCCCTTACCGAAGCCTTGGAAGCTAAAGCGATGGGATTCGATGCCATCATTGCCCAGGGAGCTGAAGGAGGGGGCCACAATCGCGCCGAGGCTAGTACCTTCACTCTGTTGCCCGCTGTTTATCAAGCGGTTGCGCCGACTCCCGTCATTGCCGCAGGCGGCATCATCGACGGCAAAGGACTCGTGGCCGCCTTGGCCTTGGGCGCAGAAGCCGTGTGGTGCGGCACGCGCTTTCTCGCCAGCGTAGAAGCCCATGCCCATACCGAGTACAAAGCGCGAGTGCTGGAAGCGCAACTGGACGACACCACCCGCACCACTCTGTTTGGGCCAGAAATGCCGGGGCAGATGATGCGCGTCATTCGCAATCGGGCGGTGCATCAGTGGAGCGATCGCGTATCTGAAGCGATGGATCACAGCCACGCCCATCCTTCGATCGGCACCACCATCATGGGCGGGCAAACGGTGCCGCTGCCCAAGTTTTCCGTCATTCTGCCGATGCCTGACACCACGGGTGACTTTGAGGAAATGTGCCTCACCGCCGGGGAAAGCAGCGGCAACATTACTGCTATCAAATCGGCGAAGGACATTGTGCGCGAGATGGAGAATGAGGCGGTTGAATTACTGACCTGGCGCTTGCAGGCGATCGCCCCTGAGCAAACCCTTATAGCTGCCCCCTAAATCCTCAACTCTCGGCATCGTCTAGATTGCTCGGTTCCCTTTGTCAGAACTACAGAGAGTTTCGGTGATATCGACAGCATTGATGTCCCCAATGCACACTCTGCTTTGTTTCCCGTGCTCCCCTCAATACCGTTGATGACATGAACGTTTCAACCGCCCTCATGACTGTTTTGTCCAAGGAGATTGCTATGCATAGCCCAACCCACGACGCCCAAGCCTTGCTGGAACAAGATCGCCAGCGTCTCGAAACCTCGCTGCATCAGAAAGCGGATTGCATCGACGATCGACCTTCACGCCTGCGGCAGTTCTTGAACGGTGTTGGTCAAGCCCTGGTCAACTGGCTCATTCAGGAAGATATACCCCGCATTCATCGGTTCATCGGCGAAACCGAAGTTTGGAAAGTGTATGACCCCTCTGACCGCAGCACCCACTATTTCGACCGAGAAGACGATGTGCGAGTTTATCTCGAACGGCGCTACTACCTGTAAATCACTGCGGGCATGAATCCCCACTTCCACGCTCAACTCAATAGAGGAAAAATTCCATGACCAATACAATTCTGCAAATTAACCTGACCTACGATTGCTCTCAGGCAGAACTGGAAGCCGCTTTTTCCCATGCGGCGGGGGCGATCGCGCCCTTTCCTGGCCTGACCTGGAAAATCTGGATCATCAATGATGAAATGAAAGAAGCGGGAGGGCTCTACTGCTTTGAATCAGAGATAGCCCTGACTAACTACATCAACAGTCCTATCATGGCCACCCTCAAAGCGCATCCGCTGTTGAAGAATGTAGACGTTAAGGCGTTTGGGGCGATCGCCGCTCTCACCGCCCAAACCCGTGGCCCGATTCCGGTACTGCCAACCTCGCTAGGAGCTTGAGTCATGGTGAAACACGTTATCGTCGTACCCCATAATCCTGACTGGTCACGCCAGTTTGAGCGAGAAAGTCAGGTCATTTGCGAGGCGTTTGGCATCGAACCGCACGGCGTGGTGAACATCGGCAACGCTAACGGTTCCCTCAAAGCCCCCAACAATGTCTGGATGTAACCCGCCGCCCCTCTGCCCTTTCCCTCCCCAAAACTAACCATGACCCACGGCCCGTCCCCGAATACCCGCCACCCGATCGTCGGACAAACGCGACTGGTATAT
>DATNRH010000186.1 GCA_036703605.1 Candidatus Obscuribacterales bacterium
AAGGGCTGACAGATGGACTCACACTAGGCTTGGCCGATGGACTCACACTAGGCTTGGCCGAAGGAGACGCGGATGGATGAGCACTTGGTTTGGATGAAGGGCCAACACTAGGCGTTGCGGTGGGTACCACGGTTGCGTGAACATTAGACTGAGCTGAAGGGCTGGCAGTGGGCTCTGTAGAGGGCATGGTAGTTGGGTTTGCACTTGGTGCAGCCGAAGGAATAGCTGATGGAGCAACAGAAGGACTAGAGGTTGGACTAGATGTGGTTTTTTGCTCAATACTTGTCGTTGCGCTTGGAATAGCAGTGGGTGTTTGACTGGGGGTGGCCGAGGGCGCAACTGAAGGAGCGACTGAGGGCTCAACTGAAGGACTCGCTTCTGGGCTAGAACTGGGGACTCCGGTTGGTGCACTCGTTGCAGAATCTGTTGGTGGCGCGATGTAATTGCAGTACCACTTATCGGATGTTATCTCGACATGAGTTTCTCCATTGTTTAGTGGGCAGCAAACTCTTTCGAGAGCACCCCATTGAACGCAAAAGTAACCACTATTGGCGGAGCTTTCTGTAGGCAAATGAGTATGCGTCGTAGGTCCCATTGATGGTTCAAGGGATGGTGAAGAAGTTGGGGTTATGCTCGGCGAAGTAGATGGGTAAGCCGATGGAGAACTGGAGGGGAATGGACTAGGTCCGGCAGAAGGTATCTGCGTTGGTGGTATTGTCAATGTCTCGATGGGCTTTGCAGTGGGCACATCAGTGGGCACAGCAGAGGGCACAGCAGAGGGCGTGGAACTAGGCTGAGTAGAGGGCAAAGTAGTCGGTGGTGCTGATGGGACCGCAGTAAGGAGAGACGGTGGCAAAAGAACACTGTCAATTCGGTGTAGGACTCCACGTTTTGCAAACGATTGCTTGTCAATGACCTGAGCCATATCTACATTGACAAAGATAAATGGGGTGGAGTCTGCTGTATCTCGGCGATGTATATACCATGCGGAAGAAGACGACGTCCTTTGAGCAGGGGCTGATGTGGGAGGCGTTCGTGGCGCATATGTAGGCCAGGGTGTCAGAGGAGCGCGTGTTCTGGGTGGTCGGTATGGCG
>DATNRH010000187.1 GCA_036703605.1 Candidatus Obscuribacterales bacterium
ATGGTGCAAACATAGTGTTTCTGCACTGACTGAACCAACGGAAAAGCGATCGCTTCCCATCTCTAGACTACTGAGATATCAACGAACGCTGTATCAAGTTTAACTCTTGCTGTTTGTAATGTATTGAGGAATCAAGGTCTATGGTTACTATCCCCGTTTATGAAGATCTGTCGCTCAGTTTAGTGGGTAATGCCTCAGGTAGCGACGTACAGATAACGGGGATACGCTTGGCTGCTTTATCATTACCCCTATCGCGATCGCTGAATATTCCCGATAAATTTCTCACCAACTCAGGGGGCGATCGCCGTTCATTTCGCCCAGCGGATGAGGTGTTGAACGAGGTGCTGGAGTTTCCGGCGCGCACGTTTCAGCTCAGTGGCATCGGGGTGGCGATCGCCTGGACAAGTTTGCGGCTGCGCATCGTTCTGGAACGCAATACCGAGCAGTCAAGCATCACGTTGGAGATCCATGATCTACGGCTGAGTACATCGTTGATTCCTGGCTTTAGTCTCAGCGGTCATCTGAAGCTGTCGGTAAGTCTCAACCAAGTGTTGTCCTTGGCCGATTCCTTGTTTAATCGCTTGGAGTCGGCGACCAGTGAAGCCTTGCCGCTAGAACTCTTGGGGCTGCGGTTGACGGAGGACTATTTCGCCATCCGTTGGAAGGAAACCCGCATCAACTATTGGCTGCGGGGACTAGTGCCGAATGTTTTTGACCAAAGCGCTCAGATTGAAAGCACCGCAACCCTACGGGTGTTGTTTGGCCGTCCAATTCCGGAGATTCGTCTGGATTGGGATGCCTCGGGGGTCTCGAAAACCTTTAGTTTGCCGGGGATGAAGCTGGTCACGCCAGATCAGGTGATGTTTACCTTGCTGCTGCAATCATCAGAGAATTCAGAGCAACTCAATCATCTGGCTATGATTCTCACCTTGCCTGAGAAGGCGAAAATCACGGCTTACAGCAACTTTTCCTGGGAGCGAGAGGGCGATCGCGAACTCCAACCGCCAAGCGACGAGAATCGGGAAGCAGAGGATTCAGATGCGCCGTTCTTACAGCTAGATGCCATGCCTGGGCAATCAGTCAGCCTGGTGCTGCTGCAGATCCGACTGGATCAAGGCGGCCTACCCAGATTTTTTCAGCAGCTTGCAGCACCCATCAGCGAACTGAGCTTTGAGCGCAGTGAGTCGCAGTCCCTAGCCAGGAAAACGGTTAGCAGTTTTGACGATTTCGTAGCTCCTCAAGAGAACATTTGGGGAGCCAATAATCCCTCTGCTGAACC
>DATNRH010000188.1 GCA_036703605.1 Candidatus Obscuribacterales bacterium
CAAAATCCATCGCCCGCCAGTCACGGCTTGGCCCCTCGCCCCGATCAAGCCTACGGCACTCTGCCGCCATCATGGCCCGCATATCCTTTAGCTCGGGGATGGTGTAATGCGCTGCCGGGTGAGGGCCATCCAGCCAATCAACCATCTCATCGCCGTATATCTCCCTAAGCCTAATTGCGTATTCTTGGTGTATCGTTTCGGGCTTGCGGGCTTGGTTCTTGTCTGGGCGGCGGTTGGCTCTATTACATGCAGAGCCCTGAATGTGACAATTGCGCGGGTCAAGGCGGAGTGTTGCGTTGCTGCCTACCGAATGGTAGTGCCCGGCGTCCCAATAGCTGCCACACTTCATGCGCCCGCAGGATATGCAAGGCTTACCTTCATCAAGCAGCCTGATCATCCGATTGAATACGATCTGGGTTATCCCTACCTGATGCCCATGATCATTGGCGTTGTCCTTCTGCTTTGCCTTGCTGGGCCTATTGGTTGGCCTGATCATTTGGTTCAGTGCCTTCTGCTTAGCTTTAGCCTCGCGCTCTGCCTTACGCTCCCTAGCAGCCTGGGCCTTTTCCCTGCCGTGTAGTGAGAGGCATTCGACCCCGCAGAATCCGCCCGCTGTGATGGGATCGGTGCAATCCTTTTTTGCTGGGATATGGGCGCGACATTGGCGACACTTACGCATTTTCATTTGCCTCTGCTAAAATATTGAATGCTGTTGCTGCCACTCTTGAAACTTGCCCATTTCCAAGGGCTTTAAGTCTGTCCATCCTATAGGCCACCCCATTAGCCACTCGACCCACGCTGGGTTCAACTGGCCACTTTCGGATGAAACAGATTGACTCAGCATTATCTGCTTTCCTTTCGCCTTTCTGCGTTTGATAGCTGGGCTGCTTAAATTCCCACGATCTCTGTTGTCGCTTGCTTGTGGTGTCGGCCAATTCTTGACTGCCGTTGCCAATCCGTCCCCACTCGTTTTGCTCGCACCCTTGCGGTTGTGGTTTCCGCATACTGTTATGGTGGGCCACAATCCAGATTCTTTTCCGACGGTGGGGAGCGCCAACGTCATCCGCTCCCAACACTCCCCATTCAGCATTGAACCCCATTTCGGCCAAGTCTCCGAGAACTCTTCCGAGTCCGCGAGAAGTGAGAGCTGGCGAGTTTTCCACATAGACAAATCGTGGTTGTACTTCGCTAATGATTCTGACGAACTCAGACCAAAGGCCGCTTCTGGCTCCTGATATTCCAGCCCCCGAGCCTGCGACTGATATGTCCTGACAGGGAAACCCTCCAGAAATGACATCA
>DATNRH010000189.1 GCA_036703605.1 Candidatus Obscuribacterales bacterium
CAATCTAGTCGGCTGTTTCATCGCTTCTCTCCTCGGGCATCCTCTATGGCAGATCAAGACCTATGGAACTGTGCGGAGTTCAGCTCGTCTTCACACCCTTAGACCCACAACCCTACTTCAACTCGTTGGATGGTGTAACAACAGCAAGACCGGAATTCTACGGGCGTGAATTTACGGACACGCCATGGCACGGACTGATAATAGCCTGCCTCATCCCATAGGCGCAAGCGATGTTAATGGGTTCTTATTCTGGCTAGAATCGACTCGCAAACCAGGGCTTCCTTGATGAACCATGTCTAGACCATAGAAAATTATTGATGCTAGCACCTCCTAGAGGTGTAGCAATTTTCTCAGCTTGGTTTCTAGTTCGGGGGTAATGAAGCGATCGCCCCGTTCTAGCTTACCGATATAGTCAGCACTCACCCCCAAAAAGCCACCGATTTCCTTCCGGCTCCAGCCTTGATTTTGCCGTGCAGACTTCATGATATCGCCGGTGAGGGATTCCACAATCGCAGCCGGCGTTATGGCTTTTGGGCGCTTGGGATCCTTAATTTTGTCCAATAAATCGGGAATGGGATGCGGCGGTTTGATCGTTAGCTTGGCCTGCAGCATGCGCTCAATCACCTTAATCTTGCGCCAGTCTTGGGGTTTGGCATCTTTACTGCCAGGTTGCAGCCAGTCGGGATAGGTTTCTGGATCAAACTCAATCCGCCAGCCTAGGCTCATCAAAAGATTGAGCGCCTTATTCCAGCGTTTCTTGAGATCACGGGCTTTGTACTTGTTGTTCAAGGCTCGATCCAACTCAAGCTTAGGCAACACTTCTTCCAACAAGCTAATCACTCGGTAATCATAGGGATTTTGGTTGCGGGCTCGAATTCGGGCATCAAGGGTAAGCTGAATAGCCAGCCGCAGCGCCATTTCATTATGGTAGGGATCAATTTTTAGAATATCTTTAGCAAGATAGCCAAACTGATGCAGCGCCTCCTTGGCTTTGCTGCCTGCCCGGTTGAGAAAATGCTTGGTCCACAGGCCTGGGCTGATGGTGATATAAACTTCCTCGGGCTTCTCAATTTTGCCCGTTACCCAGTCAATTTGCCCGTGGGGGTCAATCAACACGTCCCACATGCGTCCAATGGGAGTGCTGGCATCAATCTGGCGGCGGCCCCGCCCCTCCACCCACACCGATCGCACCAGCAGGCAAGACAACGCATAGGCAGTACTCGCCACTGCATTGCGCTTCTCAGGCATATTCGTGTTGTGGTTTTTGTCCCAGCCGAGCAGTTGGATAATGTCGCTGGCCCGCAGGGTAAACGTACTTTTCCACGGCTCTCCTTGGTCCATGGTCTGAGCCGCGAAAATAAGCTGGAGCTTGACGGTATCAAACCCAAATTTGTTGATAATTTGCTCCGCTGCCTCCCAGGGCAGCATGGCAATATCCCCAGGGTTGGTGATGTAATGCTCAATATAGTTAGCCGGATTCACCCGACTGCGGTAGTGGAAAACAGCCAGTTCATCATCACTCCGCTGCCATAAATCAGGGCGAAGCTGGGCCCGAATGCTGCTGGCGATGGGAATGCAGGTGGGAACCACTGCAATAGGGTCTAGGGTGAGGTTGGTTTCTGTCTCTGCTGGTGGCCGCTGCTTGAGACCCAGGATTTTCTCAATATCTTGTAATGTACAGTTGGGTAGGTTGAAGCCATCGATAATTTTTTGTGTAATGTCCTGGCAATAAATTTGACCAAAAAAGCTAATTTTTTCTTGCAGGACGGGTGAGCTAGGGTCTAGCAAATAGGCGCTACAGCGTTCTTTCAACGAGGATAAGGAGATTTGCTGTAGGGTATCAGGACTGATGCTGCCTTCAATATCCTCTAGGGCCCAGATGACCAGATTGGCCCCAATGGCTCGGGCAAATTCTTCTTTGAAGCCGGCGTGATTGAAAAATTCTGCCAGGGAATTTTTGAGGTAGGCTTTCGTCTTGTCTTCATCAAGAACGAGTTCCAGCCGCTGGGGTCCTTTGCGACGTCCTGCGGCTAATTTCAGGTGAGGAAGGCTTGTATCGATCGCATCGACACCGTAGGTTTCAATATCTTGGGCCAGGCGATGTTGGTAGACACTCACCAAATATTGAAACAGTTGCAGGGTGACGGTATCCGGCAACGATGAATAGTCCCGTAAGGTGCCTGTTAGGGTTTCAAGATAGTCTGGCGTGAGCAGGTCGGAGACTAGCTTAGCCCAACGATATCCTTTATCGCCTACAGGGGAACTGCTGGAAGATGTCGAGGCATGGATCGTAGCTGGCACGACTACCTCCACATCTGCTCTAGTACCGATGTCTAGAGAGCGATCGCCTTCTGAGGCATCCCTAGGAGAGGCCTGAACAGTGGTAGAAGATGGGTGGGATTCTGCGGTCATAGGGGCGATCGCCTAACGGGCAAGACTAAGCGCTTACATCTGAGGTTTCAAGTGTACGCGACCTGCGTCACACTAACCATAACTCTCAAGGAGGATTCCGATCAACAGTAGGCAACTCTTCGCTTCTATCTCTCTAGGACAAGGATGCTACGGTCATCATTCCATGGGTTAAGGCATGAAGACGCTCAGGAAACGTGCAAACATTTGAAGACTTTCGAATATCAAATCCGGTTAGACATGCTCTTCCTTCAAGGCTTTAGCTGTACCTGTCTGTCTAGCCCCTATAAGGTTGGCTTGCCAGGGGGGGGCAGCGGGGAATCGAAGGCAGAATATCTCAGTCATGCCCCTTCAACCAGACGTGACAGAAGGCAGGCCCCAACCAAGCAGACGCCAGCTATATCTGGGGCAGCCATGCTATCTAGGGCAAGTATGGGGAGGTGCAGAAAATCCACTATGCTAAGTCTATTCTTTGTACAAAGCGCTTCTCCATGGCTCCCCAGTCTATCTCGACTCGTCCAGTGATTTTAGATACAGACCCCGGAGGCGATGATGTTGTGGCGCTATTCTGGCTAGCTGCGCTCCAAGCCGCCAAGCAAGTAGACCTTGTGGCTGTAACGACCGTGGAGGGCAATGTATCTGCAGCCCAAACATTCCGTAATGCTAGCCAAGTGCTCGCATGTTTGGAGCAAGCAACGGTTATTCTGGGGCAAGGACAGCAGGGTAGTGGGCAGATAGAGGATGCATCTCATATCCACGGAGCAGATGGTTTAGGCGGCCTATCTCAGGCGTTAGGATCCCCTGCTCATGATCGAGAGACTGCTCCAGCCTCCGAGGATGTAATCATTCAGCATCTCGAAACACGTCCCCATGAGGTCACCGTGGTGGCCATTGGGCCTCTCACCAATCTAGCAGCAGCAGAACGAACCCGTCCGGGCATCTTGCAGCTAGCTCAAGAAATCGTCCTAATGGGGGGTGCCTTTACCTGTCCTGGAAATATTACAGCCCAGGCAGAGTTCAATATCCACTTCAACCCTGATGCCGCCCAAACGGTTTTAGCCAGTCGCCAAGATGTGGTCATCTTTCCCCTGGATGTAACCCGTACCCTCCTGTTCACCCGTGAGCAGGTGCGATCGCTCGGTCAGGCTTACTCCCATCATCCAGCTGCAGCTCTGTTGGTGAACCTCTGTGAATTTCTGATCACGACCGCCATGGCCTATCGAGAAACCTCTGGGCAACCAGGTTTTCTGGTGCATGATGCGGCAGCGATCGCCTATCTCTGCTACCCCCACCTGTTTACCTTTCAACGATCCCAGGTGCAGGTTGAAACGCTTGGGCAATGGACGTTTGGGCAAACCATACGCGATCGCCGCCCTCTACCCCAGAGTGCGAATAGCTGGGTTGCACAAACGGTAGATTCAGAACAATTTTTCACATGTCTTCTGGGCGATCTACATCGGTTCTTTACTGACAAGACATCCAACGACAGCACTCTGGGCTGATTGCGTATCACAGTAGGAGGCTTGAGCAGTCTATCTTAAGGTGGAGAAACATAGAGAAAACAAGAGATCTATCTCTCGGTACGGACAGAGTAGTCACGACTCTTCACATCATAGACTTTCGTCATCAGGCTGAAGACCCAAGCTTCAAGGTGCCGTAATAGGCCGTTTTCCAGCCCATCTTTTAAGCCCAAATCCATCTAAAAGTGACATCGCCTGCTCCTTGTTCTAGCCCCTCCTAAGTCATAGAGATAGCTTTATTGGCAACTCTCTTAGATGGAGAGAAGACGTTGGAATAAAAGCTTTAGAGTGTCTATTCAATATAGAGGCTTTGTCTGGACGTGATCTCAGATCTTGGACGACTTTGAATAGTTTACGTCATAGCTTCTTGGATCGAAGAGAGAAGCAACCTAGCTCCACGGCCT
>DATNRH010000190.1 GCA_036703605.1 Candidatus Obscuribacterales bacterium
TTGCTGCAGTCTAGACCCCATCTATCTTCCCAGTGTGGCAGACATACTTCCCTCGCTCTACTCAGGGGGGTGGTCTGCCATTGCCGATGCCAGCAAGTACTTCCATAATTACCTCACCCTTCCCGAGGAAAGAGACTTGATTGGGATGATACACCCCATCACTCAGGAAGAATTATGGTATGTTGGCCTTCCCATGGGGTCCGTTAATAGTCCTAGCATTTCGTGCCGGTTCGGCGAAGGTTTCCTAAACCTGCTGCGCAAAGAAAATCCAGTCTTTCGTGCCACCCAGGTAGTGGAGAACACCTGGTCGCAAGCTCTTCGTACCGGAAGTTACCATCCTGAATGGGGCCATGGGTATGTCTACCTGCAATCTAATGGCAGGCCAGTGGCTCAGGTTTTTGGATTTGTCGACGACTTCAAGTTGCATGCCGCCACCTGGGAGGACTGCGTCGAAGCGCTCAATGCCTTTATGGACTTGATGGTCCGTTTAGGGTTGATTTGTCAACCAGTCAAGACATCACCTCCCGACCAAGTGCAAAAATACTGTGGTTTCCTGTATGACACTCGTGGGAGTCCCACTCTTCGAATTCCCACCAACAAAGTGTCCCGGTGTCTGGCCAGTGCTCATTTCCTGCTGGATCGTCCTAGGGGACATCATCTCTCCCGCTTGAGTTTAGCAGTGGTCACCGGCGTGCTCCAATCCATTGTGGAAGCCACCCCTCAACGGATTGGCCAGAACCACCTTCGAGCTTTGTATGACGATCTCCACCGACTCGAAGCAGTGGATCGAGAGACTTTGTCCGGTAGCGAAATCTACCATACGACGGTCCTCCTCACTCCACCCAGCCATAGTGCTCTCCAATGGTGGATCTCCCATCTCCAAGAGCATCCAGGAGCCACTACTTGCCGAGCTCGAAGCACAGGAGGGCTGGTGATGAAGTGGGGCGATGGGAGTGGAACTGGAACGGGCGGGACTACTGAATTTTACCCAGTGGATCCCTCCCAAGCCCATAGCCCACATATGGAGACTTGGATGGGAACCTGGGGAGCCAAGGCCCGGCCTCAGTCTTCCAACTGGAAGGAGGCTCGTACGGTGCTGGAAGCCCTTCGGCAGGATGAAGAGAGTGCCCGCCTCAAAGATTGCACCGTGTTCTACATGACTGACAACTTGGTCAGCTACTACATCATCAAAGGAGGTAGTTCTCGAAGTCCGGGCCTCCATCATTTGGTCCAAGAGATCTTGGCTACCACGGAACGTCAAGAGTGTCGACTAGAGGTAGTCCATGTACCAGGCACCCTCATGATCACACAAGGGACTGATGGGCTTAGCCGAGGACTTTGGCTAGCGCCTAGTCGCAGGAGTCCTACCATCAACCAGGAACTCTTCTTACCCGTACCTTACACTGGTGC
>DATNRH010000191.1 GCA_036703605.1 Candidatus Obscuribacterales bacterium
GTAGTTATACAGACTGGTGCCTGCATAGTACGCTCATTTCAGTGTGTTACATAGCTAGCTTCAGACAATCTTCACGATCAGCACAGGATCAATGCATTACGAAGCGATCGCTCCCTGGAACCCCATTTTTGGGCAATAAAAAACCCCGAACCCTTGTGTTGCAAGGGCGGGGGTTTAAATCAGGGTGCATCTACCACTTCAATCTTCCAGGGATAGAGCATCAATCCGGACAGTTGTATAAAAATGTCCTCGGCGGCAAGAACCCACGCCCTAGAATTGCCCCTCTAGGGCCGGCACGCAGCGTTCACAGAGCAGGGGATGCTCGGCAGATTCACCCACGTGGGTTGAGTAGTTCCAGCAGCGATCGCACTTCTCTCCGTCCGCATCCGTAACGCCAATGCCCAGCGCATCCGACTGACTGCTGTACTTCAAGCCCGTCAGCGCTGCGGGGGAGTCTAAGATCTCCACCTGGGAGGTAAGGAATAGATAGCGCAGTTCATCCACCCCATTGCCGTCTAGGCTCGTGGGATTGAGCGCCGCCATCGCTTGCTGCAGATCCGCATCGGCGACGTAGAGCAACAGCTTAGCTTCCAGGGAGGAGCCGATCGCCTTGTCCGATCGCGCTGTTTCTAGAACCCGGTTCACCTCGTCACGAATGCGGCGCAGTTCCACCCAGGTCTTGGCTAGCTCGGGCTGCTTCCACTGCGGATCGATCTGCACCCAACCAGCGGCAAAGACGGATGTTTGGGCGGTGGGATAGGGCAAAAACTGCCAGATATCTTCAGCCATGTGGGACAAAACCGGAGCGATCGCTTTCGCCAGATTTTCCAGGGCGATCGCCAACACGGTTTGGCAACTGCGGCGGCGTAGGGCCTGGTCGGAGCTGATGTATAGCCGATCCTTGGCGCTGTCGAGGTAGAAGTTGGATAGATCCACCACGCAGAAGTTTTGCACCGTCTGGAAGAAACGGAAAAACTGGAAGCTCTCGAAGGCGTCAGTGACGTCGGTAAAGACTTCGCTAATCCGATGCAGCATGTAGCGATCCAGGTCGGGGAGCTGATCGTAGGCAACGGCGTCTTTGGCTGGGTCAAAGTCGTGGAGGTTGCCGAGCAAAAATCGCGATGTATTGCGAATCTTGCGGTAAACATCCGCCATTTGCTTGAGGATAGTTTTCCCAATGGGCACATCGGAGGAATAGTCCACCGACGACACCCATAGGCGTAAAACGTCTGCACCGTAGGGCGGATCCTGCTTTTGGTTTTTGCCGCCGTTGATCACGATGGCTGGATCGATGATATTGCCCAGGGATTTACTCATCTTCCGTCCTTGTTCATCCAGGGCAAAGCCGTGGGTGAGCACAGTTTTGTAGGGCGCATGACCATGGGTCGCCACGCTGGTTAACAGGCTCGACTGGAACCAGCCTCGATGCTGATCCGATCCTTCCAGGTACATGTCCACTGGGTAGCTGAGCCCTTCCCGCTGCATGGCCACGGCGGCCCAGGACGAACCGGAGTCGAACCAGACGTCCATGGTATCCATGCCCTGGCGATACTGGTCTGCTTGGGCACGGTAGGCTTCTGGCAGCAAGTCGGCCACGTCCCATTCCCACCACACATCGGATCCATGCTCAGCAAACAGCGCCTGCACATGGGCGATGGTGTCTGCATTCAGCAGCACCTCACCGGTTTCGATGTGGTAGAAGACGGGAATCGGCACGCCCCACGTGCGCTGGCGAGAAATACACCAGTCGCTGCGATCGCTCACCATGGGGGTGATGCGGTTTTCGCCTTGGGCAGGAATCCAGCGCACATCTTTAATAGCGGCCAGCGCCTCATCCCGAAAGCCTTCCACCGAGGCAAACCACTGCTCTGTGGCTCGGAAAATCGTCGGCTTTTTGGTGCGCCAGTCGTAGGGATATTTGTGGACGTAGGCTTCTTCCTTCAGCAGCGACTTGGCGTCCACCAACGCCTTGATCACCGCCTCATTGGCATCCTTGAGCACATTCAAGCCCTCAAAGGGGCCCGCCTCTGCGGTGAAGATGCCGCCTTCATCTACGGGACAAAGCACGTCTAGACCGTAGCGCTGACCCACGTTAAAGTCATCAACCCCATGCCCCGGCGCGGTATGCACCAATCCCGTCCCCGATTCCGTGGTCACATAGTCGCCACCGATGACAATCGGGCTATCGCGATCGAATAGGGGATGGTGGTAGGTGGAAAACTCCAGCGCCTTACCGGGCAGTTCCGCTTTCACCGTCAACGTTGCGCCCAGCAGTTGCCCCAGCCGCTCCACCAAGTCCTTAGCAACGAGGAGATACGGGAAGGCGATCGCTCCCCCCTCTACTTCCACCACCGCGTAGGTCAGCTCTGGATTCACCGCCACGGCTAGGTTAGAGGGAATCGTCCAAGGCGTCGTTGTCCAGATGGCCACGCCTAGCTGATCGATATAGGGGGCAATCGCCTGGGCCGAGTCTGCCGCCGACACCATGGGGAACGCCGCGTAGATACTGCGAGAGGTATGTCCTTCAGGATATTCCAGTTCCGCCTCCGCCAGCGCCGTCCGTGAACTAGGACTCCAATGCACCGACTTCAGCCCTCGGTAAATATAGCCCTTGAGCACCATCTGCCCAAAGACGCCAATTTGCGCCGCTTCGTATTCGGGCAAAAGGGTGAGGTAGGGCTGATCCCAGTCACCCCAGACGCCATAGCGCTTAAAGCTTTCCCGCTGCTGCTCCACCTGAGCTAGGGCCCAAGTCTTGGCCTTGCGCCGCAGCTCAATGGGGGTGAGCGATCGCCGTTCCTCCGGCTTCATCTCCTGGAGCACCTTCAGCTCAATGGGCAAGCCGTGACAGTCCCAGCCGGGAATGTAGCGAGCTTTGCGACCATTCAGCAGTTGGTACTTATTAATAATGTCCTTCAGGATTTTGTTGAGCGCGTGCCCCATGTGCAACGTACCGTTGGCGTAGGGCGGCCCATCGTGCAGGGTGAAGGGTTCCCCCGGATTTTGCTCAGCCAGGGTGCGATAGGTTTTATGGTCTGCCCAAAACTGTTGGAGTTCTGGTTCACGCTGGGTTGCGTTCGCCCGCATACTGAACTCGGTCTTAGGAAGATTGACGGTGTCTTTATAGCTGCCGGGTGCTGTCACGATCGCTGCAGGAGATTGGGTTTGCTAAGTCACTCACGGGCTCTAGGTGATCCCCTCCCCAAGCCCTAGCGTCTGACTATGGGCATCAGGGTGGGCCTGCGAGCCATTCCATCCAGTGTACAGGTTGTATCGCCCTATTATCCTGCACAAGTTCCTCAGGCTTCAAGGTCAATCCT
>DATNRH010000192.1 GCA_036703605.1 Candidatus Obscuribacterales bacterium
GAGCTTGGAGAGCTGGCGGTAGATCTCCTGGGTAGCCCCGGTATCGTCGGGCAGATCGGCGGGGGTAATGATCACATTGTAGGAGGGGATATTCTGGGCTAAGATGTAGCCGTTACGGTCGAAAATGATGCCGCGCTGGGCAGGTGTATTGATATTCTTGATGCGGTTCTCTTCGGCTTGCTCCACCCATTGGGGACCTTGAATGACTTGCAGTGCAAACAAGCGCCCTACATATATAAGGAAGGTGACTACAATAAACCCGGCGAAGACGAGGATGCGCCAAGGTTCGATCGTGTTTCGCAGGGTGCTATTGCCATTTAATTTCTGCATAACCATTAATCATAACGCAAAATGTTTAAATTTGTTACGTGTGTGTGAACTCAAAGCTCGATCTCCTCAGGATAGAGCCAATTGGCTAAGTCGCCGATAAAGGCATAGACGGGGACGGCACCAATGAGATTGAGCAGAGCACTGGGCAGTACGATGATATTGAAGGCCTCCACCAAGGGGATATTGACCCCATTGAACCTTAATAAAAGCGCTGTCAAAGTCTGGACCAACAAAGTACCCAAAAAAGTCGCGGCAAACATCGCCAGGAGGCGAACTTGCCAGACTCGTCGGCGCAACAGGCGAGCGATCAAGGTCGCAAGCAAATAGCCACCAACTATGGCAACGACCGGCGCGGCAGTGACCATGCTCACCAAAAAAGCACCAATGAGGCTCCAATGCCAGGCGGTAGTGACCCGCTCCTGGACTGCCCAGGCCAGCAGGGCGAGAAGTACGATGTCCGCGGTCCCATACAGAAGGGGTATCCGGCTGACGACAGCGGATTGGAAGATAACTAGCAAACCCATAACGGGAATGGCGATCAGGGTAGCCATAGCGGTATGGCGGATAGAATCTGGAACCCAGTGGTCCGGCGCCGAGCGATGGAAAAGTGTTCCATGCTAGGGAGATACCTGGTCAGGTTGCAAGGGTGAGACATCCACCGGGCGGAAATTGGTAACCACCAAGACGATATTAAGCTTGGAAAAGTCCACGACCGGCTGGACAGTGGCCGTCTGGTAGAGCTCAAAAGGTCGCTTACGCACCCCGGTGACCTGGCCGATGAGGAGATTGTCGGGGTAGTTTCCGCCCAAGCCGGATGTCAAGACTAGGTCGCCAGGCTCGATGGCGGCGTCTTGGGGGATAAACTCGAGGCCGACCTCGCCGGTGATGGATCCAGTCAACAAAGCCTCC
>DATNRH010000193.1 GCA_036703605.1 Candidatus Obscuribacterales bacterium
TCTGCCCTCAAGCAATCCTATCGCGATCGCCTCCAGCAAGGCTGCCGCTGCCTATCTATTGTTTATCTAAAAGGTAGTTATGATGTCATTTACAACCGGATGCAACAGCGAAGCCAGCATTTTATGAAGGCAAATCTGCTAGCTAGCCAGTTTGCCATCCTAGAGGAGCCGGAGGAAGCGTTAGTGATTACGATGGATCAACCTCTCGATGCTATAGTTCAAGCTATTCACACGCATATCGTCAATCTTACTCTTGTGTCCACAGATGGTATATCCCTAAACGGGCAGACAGACTAGGATGGCGATCGCTCCTATCCCACCGACCATGCTATGACCTCTCCCGACTTTTATCCGCCAACGCTATGCCCATGGCTGGTGCGCCTGATTCAGTGGAATGCTGGATGGATAGCCCGCTGGCTTTACTGGATTGACCTAGAGGTTGCGCCCGAACACCTGCAGCATTTAATCAACCTCAAGGGCGATCGCGTCCTCCTGCTTCCCAACCATCCCACTTTTCATGATCCTGTGGTGATCTTTATGCTGTCGGCCAAGGTAAAGCAATCGTTTTACTACATGGCCGCCTACGAAACCTTCCAAAATCCCAGCACCATGTTTCTGATATCAGCAGGCTTCAAGCCCCTACACCGCTTGGCGCAGTCAGACTACGTAACTAAGGGACTAAGGTGGCTGCTCCAGCAGTTGGGTATGTACTCTATTCGCCGGGGCTTAGCCGATCGCCCCAGTATTGCCCAGACTCTAGCGCTGTTGGCTGAGCCAGCCTGCCATTTGGTGATCTTTCCAGAAGGTGGCTGTTCCTTCCAAAATGATACGGTGATGCCCTTTCGATCCGGGGGCATTCATATGGCGTTCCAAGCGTTGAACAAATATGCCAAGGTCCAGGAGGCGATTCCTAACCTCTATGTGGTTCCTGTGAGCATCAAATACCACTACACCGATGAAACCCAGCCGATTATTGAGCGATCGCTCCGGGGACTAGAGGCTCACTTTGGCATCATGTATGAACCAGATACACAACCTGATCACTATGTGCGTCTGAGGGCGATCGCTGAACGGGTTTTAACCACCATTGAAGCTGACTATGGTCTGACTCCACCCGATTCCCTGCATTCAGACTGGAACGAGCGCATTCAGGTTTTAAAGCATCGGGTGCTTGAATCCTGCGAGCGCCAGCTATCTATGAGCTCCGCACCAGGAGACCTCATGCGCGAACGGGTCTACAAAATTCAGCACCGGCTGCGCACCCAGCCAGACACGATCGATCAGCAACTGGACTGGAGCTACAGTCTTGTGGAAAAAACCATGATTCGCCTGCTCAATTTTGATGCAATCTATGATGGCTATGTCGGCACATATCCAACCCCCGAACGTTTTCTCGATACCTTGACCCGCCTAGAGCGCGAAGTGTTTAATATCGATCAACCCCCACCCAAGGGGCACCGGATCGCCCAAGTGTCTGTTGGAGAACCCTACAACTTAAAAGATATGTTGGACGAGTATCAACAGGAGCGATCGGTGACGGTGGATACTGTCGTGAAGCAGGTTCACGCCACCGTAGTCCAGAATTTAGATATTATATCGAATGCATATCAACCAGACTCATGACTGTTACGGGCTAGACCTCTATAGCTATCATCACACGAGGTAGGACGCCAAGAAGTTCTGGAGAGAAATTTATCCAGGATAAGCCATACATCTGATCAGTTTAGCTTGAATCTCACAGTAATCTCTTTCCGCGACAATCGGATAACTAACTGGGGCAACAAGCATCTTGGCTATCTTGATTGAGATTAGAGATTAAAGACCGGCAGAATAAACGCCGCAATAATACCGCCTATCACGACAGCCTCAGTTACTGTTAAGACTAGGCTAGAGTGTTTGACCTTGATTCCTCGCAGCCAAGAACGGGGACTATCTTGCTCCCGAGTTTTAATCTTAAACATAGACAACAACAACGGCACTCCTCCTACCTTGATACCAAGCAATACATGCAATGCTAATGCAAAGAACATCACCGCCCAAGCTACCAAGTGAGCTAGGTACCAACTATGATCGATTTCTCCTGCAGGTAGCCACTCTTCTTTCATCATGCGTCCTGTAACCACAGCACCTGTGGAGGCAAGCAACATCAATGTATTGGCAAGACGATGCGTGGAAATCCAGCCGACAGGTGTATTAACCTGAATGACTTCTTTAAAGGATTGCTCTTGCCCTAGCCGATTGAATCCCAGATGAAAGCTGTACAGAGCAAAGATGGGAAGAATCAACAAAAAGGTTAGTCCAATAGTGCCATGAATACCTTGGCTATCTTCTAGCTTAGGTAAGCTAATATTGCCCCAACGCCCATCGTAGATACTGTAAACCCAAAAACCTGACATCAAGGCAAGAACCGTTAAGACTGCAACTGAGCCATGCAGTATTCGTAGCAAAGCAGGCTGATATGGACTAGACGGCGGCATATAGATAAGAGCTTAAATGTGGATGCTATTGACTATAGCATAACTAGCCTGTTGTTCCAGTCTCTTGATGGTTACAGAAAAATTGCAGTCATGGAACTTCAGTCTTTAATGTCAAATCCAATTGAGTGTTCATAATGTAACATCCTGCTTTCGATCCCCCGCTTCGCTGCCCCCTTAAGGGGGCTACAGACATGTGGGACTACCGCAGCCTGGAATAAATAGCGTGTCTAACCGGATTTGATATGAGAAGAGGGTTGAGCGACATCGAAACCCGGTAAATTAGCTGCATTAATGGAGTCCACTTACTTACATCAGACATCAAATCTGGGAGAACCATTCTGCATCAACTTCAACAGACTCAATCATCGTAATTTTGACACCCAACCCTAAATCTTTTAATCGCTGAATTAACTGTTCACCATCTATTAGGTCAATAGGTGGTGCTCCATCTCTCGTTGCTTCTTGAAGAGCGCTTCTGGTAAACGTACCTGTTGTAATCAACAAACCCTTGTCTGTTCGCCCCTGCATAGCTCCGCGAAAGTCCCTAACTTGCGCCGCCGTTACCGACCCTTGATAGCGCTTGCACTGAAAAAGAACATGAAAGCTGAGAAAGCCATTAATACGGGCAATGCCAACCCCATCAATGCCTCCATCACCAGATTTACCTGTCACCTGGACTTGAATGAAGCCTGACTCTCGTAAAAGTCGCTGGGTTAAACGTTCAAAAGCGGAAGGTTCTAGAGACAAGAGCAATTGATGAAGCTGTTGATGCCAAGTTGACTCTTCCACAGAAAAATCTGGTTCATCTAGGTTATCGGAAAGCTTGGGTGAGATAGGCTTAATCTTATCGGCATCTCGGACAGCTTTAACAATAGTCTTAGCATCTAATGTTTGGATGTCTATAGATGTTGAAACCAATGACCAAACGCCACGAGATGAATTTTGTAGAAGCCCATACTTTTTTAGATATGTACGACTCCACCCAAGACGATACTCAACTTCACTCCTTGCAGTATTACTATGGAGAACTTCAAGAATGTCATCAGGTAAGTTAAGCAACTGAGCCACTTGATCATAAATCTCTTCAATCGTTCCAGATCCACCTAAGTTTTGCAGTGCCTGAAGTGTAGGCAGAAGCATAACGTCAAAGGTGGGAACTGAAGAAGATTGTTTCATGGATCAGAACAAAACTATAACAGAATTTTATTAACAGAATTTTATTATAGGTCTGTTATAGTTTTGCCGAAAGAAATGAACTCACAGATTGATTGTGAACCGCAGACTCAAGGGATCAAGCCACGCCGAGAATCTAACACCTCGTCCTACTAGGCCAAGAGAACACTTTGCGTCATGCTATGTAGTGCTAGGCAGATAGTCCAAGGGGGCGATCGCCAGCAACGATAAGGTAGACATAAGGTATAGGAGAGGTGTTATGTCGTCAGGAACAGATCCCGTCAAGCTAATGAAACAGCAGGTTGGCTTCACGGCCGCCGATCGCGTGCAGTCGGGGGCCATTGTGGGTTTAGGAACCGGTTCAACCACCGCCTACGCCATCCAGCGCTTAGGCGATCGCCTTAAGTCTGGCGACCTGAAAGACATTAAAGGTATTCCCACCTCCTTTCAAGCGTCGGTGTTGGCAAAACAGTATGGCATTCCCCTCACCACCCTGGATGAAGTCGATCGCATTGATGTGGCCATTGACGGGGCTGATGAAGTCGATCCCCAAAAGAATTTGATCAAGGGCGGTGGTGCTGCCCACACTCGCGAGAAGGTGGTGGATTCCTTAGCCGAATTGTTCATCGTAGTGGTGGATAGCTCCAAGCTCGTGACTGCCCTAGGCACCACCTTTGCCCTGCCGGTGGAAGTGCTACCCATGGCGATCGCTCCCGTCACCCGTGCTCTAGAAGCCTTGGGTGGAACGGTGGAGCTGCGGATGGGCGTGAAGAAGGATGGCCCGGTAATTACCGACCAAGGCAACATGGTACTCGATGTCACCTTCGCAGCGATCGCTAACCCAGCGGAGATGGAAGTGACGATTAATAACATCCCCGGCGTGCTGGAAAACGGACTCTTTGTTAACGTCACCGATGTGGTGTTGATTGGCGAAATCAAAGACGGCCAGGCCATCGTCCGAGA
>DATNRH010000194.1 GCA_036703605.1 Candidatus Obscuribacterales bacterium
CTAATTTCCAGCAAATTGGCTCAACAACTCCATAGCAGGCCTGGCAACTGCTGGCTACGTAACACCTCCACCAACGCCAACCGTTCCTACACCAACCCCGATACCAACGCCCACGCCGGCCCCAATGTTTCCTGGATCCCCTTGCGCCACCTACTTCCCAAACGCGCTTAATGCACAGGTAAGCAAAGGGCTTTGGAAGTGTTTTCTAGTTTGAATTTGACACCTTAGTTCATTGCAGACCCTGGCCGCACAGTCGTCAACCTCAATGGAGCGTCGGATTGGCTTGCTATCGCTCCTGCGGGATCTGCGACTCTCTGTGCTGCTGGCTTTCGAAGCATCGTTTACACTTGGAACGCTAGTGCTGCACCTTACACTTGGAGCACGGGATTGTCAGACAATTGGGTACATCACTCGTCTCTTCTTTTTTTCCCTCCCCAACCTACCCAAAATCCTTCTTCTTAAGCCTGCTCTAGGGAAGGAAAATCCAACTTCTACTAAACCCTCAAGGACACTCTGCTGGCTCTTTATACCGAAGATCAACAACCCGGACCTACACGCGGTGACTGCATGGCTGTGGTATGCGACGATGGTAAGCCTTAACGTAGTCTGATCGCCAGATGGGGGCGTAACTACGGATTCAGAACTTTTGCAAACGTATGATGCCCAGCAGTACTGGCTTGTGTTGACTGCCTTTACCACCACTTCACTTACATACCCGATGAGTACCAACCTATGCCGTGGCTTGAACTCGAACCAGTGCAACACCCCTAATACACAAGCCAATACACCTACCGCTCTTCCGCCGTCAGTCCGCACTACTGCACCATCACCCGCTCAGCAATCCGACCCGCAGCTACTTAGCCCAAGTCAGCCCACTCCGAGCCCTACCCAGGTCGCTTCGACTTTCGGGGCCACACTAGCTCCCTCCCAGCCCAGCCCAGCTACTTCGACGGCTGGACTGAACCCAACCAATACCCCGTTCAGTCCTACCACTTCAGCGACCGGCAACCCAACTCTAATGCA
>DATNRH010000195.1 GCA_036703605.1 Candidatus Obscuribacterales bacterium
TGGGCCTGAAGAGCATCTACCAAAGCGGTTTGGAGAATTATAGCCGTCGTCCCATGGGTTCAGACATCAAAAAAACTCTAGACATGTTCAAAGATTGGAATGTTTATACATGTCTCCACCCAACCGCCTACAGCCACAGCATAAAAAAACAGGCCATCCCTCCAAAAGAGAGTGACCTGTTTGCCTATCCATGCAGCAACTGCCCAACGTAAACTTTGGAGTTCATAACCAACGCGCGGGTATGGAGAGCGGATGTCTGAGGCTGTGGTTGGGCATCACAACCTCAAGCATAAGGTGCGGCATTGGTGGTGACGAGCAAGTTTAGATCCTGCGCAAACGTTTTTGATCGCGATATACAACGTCATTCATGACGTGATGTGTACAGGATAAAACCTAGGGTTTGGTATTAGATAAATCAACCCATTCGGAGAGTGGTTCGCCTTCAAAGGGTTGAACGCCAATGTCAGGATATTGATCATCTCTAGGACTGAATAAACGAGCCACTCCTTCAGAGATATATTGCAGGGCGTTTTGGGTCAGTTTAAGGATGTTCATAAAAGCCTCTCAGCCGTTTTACAACAGGGACAGCGGTGAAACAAATCGCCCTAAAGTTAAGGGACTATGTATTGGGCTAGTGTTGTTGATGGCAGGCGATCGAGAACGGCGAGTGGGTGATAATGTCTGAGTTGAGTGAACAAAGCTCTTGATCCCCTACCTCTTCATCATAGATGTCTCACTGCAGCTCTGTCATTAATTCTTGATAAGTTGATCACCATAATTTGTGACATTGATTTATGAAAACAGGCTGCTTTTTTCGGAATGTTGCTAATAGCTGAACTTCATCATGGAGAATGCTTAAATCACCGGTTTAGATGTAACTAAGTGTTGAGAATCTTTTGAATAAATAGGGCAAGTTGTTCCGCACTGTCAGCGATCGCCAAGGCTTGGGTAGCTTTGGCCATTTGCTGTAGTTGCTCCGGTGAACGTAACAAATTCAACACCTTTTCTTGCAGGTGTTCGGCGTTCAGGGCAGATTGTTGACAAACTTGAGCTGCACCGGTAGCCGCAAAGACTGCCGCATTGTAGGTTTGGTGATCTTCGGCCGCAAAAGGATAGGGAATGAGGATCGACGGAGTAGCGGTGATGGCAAATTCCGTGAGGGTACCAGCTCCGGCACGGCTGATGGCGAGGTCAGCACGGCGCAGTAGACCGGCCATGTCGTCATAGAAGGGTCGGGCAATGTAGTGGGGATGTTTGAGGGTATCGACATCAGGATCGTTAGTGCCGGTTAAATGCACCACCCAAGCTCCGGCTTCAAACCAGGCAGAGGCGGCATTGCGCACCAGACGATTGACGGCGACCGCACCCTGACTGCCGCCAACAACGACAATCAGCGGTACGTCATCGGGAATGGGCAGGTCTACGAGGGGCGATCGCTCTGTTTGCCGAAAAGCATCCCGAACGGGGGTGCCCACACAGATAGTCTGGGTGTGGGGTAGGTAGGCTGCTGCGGCTTCAAACCCTAGGGCCACGGCGGTACACCAAGGGCTAAACCAACGGGTAACCTTGCCGGGGAGGGCGTTAGATTCGTGGAGAATGACCGGCAAACCCAGGGAACGGGCAGCCATGATCGCCGGGGCGGCAATATAGCCACCGGTGGTAAACACGCCCCGAAACTGTCCTTGACGGAGCAGACGGCGCGTAAAGATGATCGCTTTGGCGAGTTTGCCAAAAACTGGGACAGTGGCCAGTCCCCGGCGCTGCAATCCCTCAAAGTCAATCAGATGCAGGGGATAGGTTTGGGGAACCAATTGGGTTTCTAGGCGATCAGGAACCCCTAGCCATTCAATGCTGTAGTCTGAAAGGTGGGCCGCCGTCGCGATCGCTGGAAACAGGTGCCCGCCGGTGCCACTGGCGGCAATCAAAAGCTTAGAAGTATGTGCCATGGTCATCGTCAAACGCTGTGTTGCCGGGTTAGAGCATTCCTCCGCCACGATACAGCACTTCGATGACGATGCGATCGCCTTGGTCGTGAAATGCAACAGTTGGGCGATCGCTGCCCCATGGAGCGGAACCCATCGGTGGCTCCCTTGTCGTTCCCCTATCGCTGCGACCATAATTGGACGTGCATCATAGAAAACCTAGGGCGCGCGCGGATAGCGATGCCTATCCCTCCCCACCTCATAACCTTGACCTTTGAAATCCTACATTATGTCCATCCCACACACCCCCGAAGCCGCTGTACCTCATGGGTCTATCCTTGCCCCTGTCAACGCTCGGCGATGGCTTGCTTGGATGCAAAGCCTGTCTGTCTCGTCCGCCGTTGTGCTGTCAGCAGTGATGGGGGGCGGCGATCGCGTGATGGCCGCACCGCCAGAAACGGCCCCCGCCAGTGTGCTGGAGTTTGTTGCTGACCTAGATGCCGCTGCCAACCAAGCTGATGTACGTCAGGTGATGCAGCACTATAGCCAAGACTTTCGTAGTGCAGACGGACTCAGCTACCGCGATATGGAAAATGCTCTAACCACGCTGTGGGAGCAATATCCAGGGCTCACCTATGAAACTCAGCTTTTGTCTTGGGAGCAAGACGGCGACGCCATTATCACGGAAACCATGACGTTGATTACCGGCACGCCCCTAGTGGGCGATCGCCCCTTTGAATTCACATCAACCCTAGAAGCCCGCCAGCGGTTAGTGGATTCGGAAATTGTCGAGCAGGAAATTCTTGCCGAAGAAACGGTGCTGATGTCGGGCAGCAATCCGCCCACGGTGCAAATTAACCTGCCTGCATCAGTGGCCATGGGTCGCTCCTTTACCTTTGATGCCATCGTCCTAGAACCGTTGGCAGGGGAACGGTTAATGGGGGTCGCCCTTGATGAACCCGTCGATTTGGCTGGCTATCTCGACCCCATGGATGTGGAATTGACCGTTTTGCCGGCTGGGGGATTGTTCAAAATTGGCCAAGCGCCAGAAACACCTGGCAGCCGCTGGATTTCGGCCGTCTTGGTGCGGGAAGATGGTATCACGATGGTGACGCGACGGCTGCATATCGTCCGCCCCGATGACGCATCCCAAGGAAGCTAAAGACTGCTGCGTAGTTGTTTGATTCATTAAAGGTCTATGGTTTCTATCCAACATCAGACGGTGCTGATTACAGGGGCAAGCAGCGGCATTGGGGCAGCCTGTGCAGCAGCTTTCGCCGAAGCGGGGACACGGCTCATTCTCGCGGCCCGACGGCAGGAGCGCTTGCAGGCGATCGCCCAGGCGTTGGTCGATCAGTATGGAATCGCGATTCATCCCGTGGTTATGGATGTTTGCGATCGCGCCCAGGTGGAAGCCGTCTTGCAGGGCCTACCAGCAGACTGGCAGGCCATTGATGTGTTGGTGAACAATGCCGGGCTGAGTCGCGGGTTGGAGCCGCTCCAGCAAGGCAGTATAGAAGATTGGGACGAGATGATCGACACCAACCTCAAGGGGCTGCTCTACGTCACCCGTACCGTGCTGCCGGGCATGGTGGAACGGGGGCGAGGGCATGTGATTAACATTGGCTCCATCGCAGGACATCAGTCCTATCCCAAGGGCAATGTCTATTGCGCCACCAAGGCGGCGGTGCGTGCTCTCAGCCATGGACTGAAGATGGATTTATCGGGTACACCCGTGCGGGTAAGCTCTGTCGATCCAGGATTGGTGGAAACAGAATTCAGTCAGGTGCGGTTTCATGGCGACCAGGATCGCGCTGCCCAGGTCTATGCCAATGTGACCCCTTTAACGCCAGAGGATGTGGCTGAAGTCGTGCTATTTTGCGCCACCCGTCCTCCCCATGTGAACCTCAGTGAGATCTTGCTGTTGCCCACGGATCAATCCAGCTCTACCCTGGTGCATCGGCACGCCTAAGGGGCGATCGACCTTGAAATAGAGCATCGAGAGTCCCCGAGAGTTCCCAGGTGAGCTGCCGCAATCGATCGCTTAGACAGCGAATGGGCGATCCCATGAAAAGACCGTGTCGAAGGTAGATTGTGGGCGCGATCGCGGGGTTCTGCCACCGGGCCGAGCACACACCTGCTGGGACGTGGTACACAATAGAGAGGATGGCGATCGCTTCATTGCCCTCACCCCTTATTTTGCCGTCTACTGGATAACCATGACTCAGCAACCTGCACATATCTGTATTCTCGGTGGAGGCTTCGGGGGTCTCTATACAGCACTGGCGCTGGATCGCCTCCCCTGGCCACCGCTCCAGCATCCTCGCATTACCCTGGTCGATCAGCGCGATCGCTTTACCTTTGCACCGTTGCTATACGAACTACTGACCGGCGAACTACAGGCTTGGGAAGTCGCACCGCCCTATGCCGAACTTTTAGCCGAAACCCGAATTCAGTTTCGCCAAACTGCCGTTAGCCAGGTAGATCTAGCCAACCAGCGCGTTGACCTCGCCGATGGGTCTTCCCTAGACTACGATCGCCTCGTGCTGGCCCTAGGCGGCGAAACCCCGGTAGATCAAGTGCCCGGTGCCCAGGAGTACGCCATTCCCTTCCGCACGGTTCATGATGCCTATCGCCTTGATGAACGTTTGCGGCTGTTGGAAACCTCCGAGGTAGACAAAATTCGCGTGGCAATCGTGGGCGGCGGCACCAGCGGCGTGGAACTGGCCTGCAAGCTGGCCGATCGCCTTGGCAAGCGGGGACGGCTGCGATTGGTGGAACGGGGCGAAGATCTGCTGAAGCGATCGCCCGAGTTTAACCGCGAGGCATCCCGCCAGGCCCTCAGCGATCGCGGTGTATGGCTGGATCTCGAAACCCAAGTCACCCAAGTCACTAGCGATAGCCTATCCCTTGACTATCGGGGGCAAATCGACACCATTCCCGTTGACATTGTTCTATGGACCGTGGGCACCCAGGTGGCCGAGGTGGTGCGATCGCTGCCCGTTCCCCACAACGAGCAGGGACAACTCACCATTACCGATACGCTCCAGGTTTTAGAGCATCCCCATGTGTTCGCCCTTGGTGATTTAGCCGCCTGTGAAGACGCCGATGGGCAACGCATTCCTGCCACCGCTCAAGCTGCCTTCCAGCAAGCCGACTATGCCGCATGGAACATCTGGGCCGATTTGAGCGATCGCCCCCTGCTGCCCTTCCGCTACCAAAACCTAGGCGAAATGATGACCTTAGGTATCGATAACGCAACATTAATGGGCTTGGGTCTAAAGTTAGATGGACAACTGGCCCACATTTTCCGTCGCTTGGCCTATCTTTATCGCATGCCTACCTTTGATCATCAACTCAAAGTAGGCTTAAATTGGATTGCCCGTCCCCTGCGGGAGTTGCTATCTACCTGATTGCTCAAGTCTCTCCGTTGATGGTATTCAACTTACGATGAAACGTCCTAAAGTTATTTTTCTGGACGCGGTCGGCACCCTCATTGGCGTCCGTGGAACCGTTGGTGAAGTCTATTGCGATATTGCAAAGGTCTATGGCGTCCAGGCGGATCCAATCGCCGTGAACGAGGCCTTTTACGATAGTTTTAAGGCCGCTTCGACCATGGCCTTTCCCGGTATTGATGAGGATGAAATTGAAGAGCGGGAGTTTGGCTGGTGGTGGGCGATCGCTGCTCAGACCTTCCAGCGAGCTGGTGTGCTTGACCAGTTTGATAACTTTGCCGGCTTTTTTGCCTCCCTCTATGCCCACTTTGCCACCGCTGATCCGTGGTTCATCTATGCAGATGTGCGCTGGGCGCTAGAGCATTGGCAAAGCCAAGGCATTGAGCTAGGCATTATCTCCAACTTTGATTCCCGACTGCACCGGGTCTTACCGGCACTGAAGCTTGACGGCTTCTTTTCCTCCGTCACCCTTTCTACCCATGTGGGTGCAGCCAAGCCCGATGCTCGGATCTTCGAACTTGCCCTGGCAAAACATGATTGTTCGCCAGATGAAGCTTGGCACATTGGCGACAGCTTCCGCCAAGACTATGAAGGTGCAAGGGCCGCTGGTCTGCGCGGTGTATGGCTGCGTCGCAGTGAAGTAGAAAGCGAACAACCCATTCCTGCCTAGCCAGCAACCTGATAGGGGTGCCCTCCAACCGCTATGGCTGCCCTCACTAGATGAGCAGCGATCGCTGCATGGTATGCCATGGCCCCAAAGTTGCCACAGTACCGAAGGGTAGAGTAGCTATTGGATCAGGCCCATCCTGGGTAGTGCTAGCTGCAGGTCGCTCTGCGTGACCCGTATCAGATCCAAGAGCAGGAGCACGAGCAAGAACTAGTACCCTGAGGCCTAAGTAACCCGCCTATGTGCT
This sequence comes from Candidatus Obscuribacterales bacterium, assembly GCA_036703605.1. Taxonomy (NCBI): domain Bacteria; kingdom Bacillati; phylum Candidatus Melainabacteria; order Candidatus Obscuribacterales; species Candidatus Obscuribacterales bacterium. The sequence continues at coordinate 6,292 of DATNRH010000195.1, forward strand.
GAGGCGGGAAACCTTGTGTGTCCTAGAATTCCTTTTCGTTTTTCTGTCTTCGTTCTTCTGTCTTGCGTTACTAAGGGGTGCAGGCATCACCCTGGGCAAGTTCAGATGCACCCAGCAAGGTTTTGAGGATCACACAGCGGGTAGCTCCAGAGCCATCTGCCGGCACTTGAACGGCCACAGTGATCGGTAGATTGCCATCTGAAACCAAGATGCCATTGGGGTCAAACATGACCGAATCGACCTCGGCACCGTTGACATCAAAGACGTCTAAGCTAGCCATTCCATTGGCCAGCCGTCCTTCACCCAAAAGCTCGGTATTACGCCCCCCACCCACTGAAGAGCCATAGCTCATGACCGGTGGATTCCCGTCATTGAACTCAACCACTTGATTGCTGCGTAAGCGCCCTGCATCAGTTTGCGATTGGCGGATGCGCTGAAATACTTGGTCGGCAAGCTGATTAGCCTCGCGGGAGTTGGCAAAGGCAACCCATCCTGGAGCGGCGATCGCTGCCAGAATGCCCACGATAATCACGACCGCCAAAACCTCAATCAGGGTAAAGCCGGCGTTGGCTGGTTGGCGAAGCAGTTTTGCTCTCATGGTGGTTCTCCAAGCCCATGACTGTAAATTCGTTAACATTGGTTTAAATCTCCGACTGCCGGTAGTACTGCTTGTTCTTGCACCCAGGTTGAGGCTATCCTCTTCTAGTCAATCAAGGCTCACGTCTAGTTTAGTCAATAGGTGTTTTGCCAATCACCCCACGGCTCAAGACCCTAGTTTCAAGAGCGGTCATAAAGGAATCTTCATTTTGAGCCCCAGACCGTCCATCCGCATTGCCACGTAGGCGAAGGATCACCTCCGTATTACGGTTGGTGGCTGAGGGACCAACGCAGGCATAAAAACTGCGGACTCCGTTAAAGCCTGTGGCGTCTAGAAGTGCATCCGATGGACTAACGTTAAAGCCTGTAGGACAAACAGATTCATTAGCGGCAACAAATTGAGCGTTGGCCCCTTCTCCACCATCGACAAAATCAACTAAAACATCAGGACGTCCGTCTGCATTGCCCACTTGTAAATTCTCGTCCCCTAAGAAAGGCCAGGTTCTGAAGTTCTGTTGAGCTCCTGGGTTGGCATAACCAGGGCGGCGCGCTCCCCCTTGGGTAAACTCGGTGAGAGAATAGCGCGTTAGCTGAGCCTGTCCGTCCCAGTTCTCGCCATCACTTAACAGATAAACCACGAGTGAATAGGAGTGACCGTTAATGCAGTTGGTGTCTTCAGGTGCATTGCCATTGGCACAGGCTTGTAAAATCGCATCTGGAAACCGCTCTTGCTTCCAGAAGGCCACCACCGGCACACTGTTTTGGGTGAGATTGGCGGGTAAGTGATTGACAATACCTGGACAGAAGTCATCGGTGCCCGGAGCACCCCGTCCGGTTATACATACAGGTTCATAAACATAGACCGACTCACGCAGTTCAGCACTGATGTAGTCCAACGCATTTTGCATATCCTGCTGGGTTTCATCGCGGGCTGCTTCTCGCTGGTTGGTACTCATGAGTTCTAAGACCAAATACAGCAAGCCAGAAATAATCATGCCTGCCAACGCTGCTGCAATTAAGACTTCCATCATGGTGAAGCCGGCAGAAGCCTGTTGAGAGCGGCGGGCATAACGACGAAAGAGGTGAGAGAAGAATGTGACCATGGTTCGTGACTCAGAGTGGACGGTGCTCAGTGGTGAAACAAAGAATTAAATGGTTGGGTGAATGTTTGACGGAGCGCTGTGTAACCCTAAGCTAGCCGTCACAACCGCCTTGGGCACTGTGAAACTCGCACAGGGAATCACGGGTATCACTCCAGTTCACCTGGGTATTAATGACAGCAAGGGGGCGAGTACTTTGACTGCCATCACCGCTTGTAAACCGCAGCCCTGCTTCTTCTGTTTCAAGATCTCCCCAATTCACCGGGTTATCTAAGACGGCGTACACCCGCACTGCCATGTAAAAGTTGGTGGGACGGTTGAGGCCGTTTTGCTCTCGTTCTGAGACGACACCATTATTGCGAAAGACCTGCATAATAAAATCGGGTTCGCAGTCGCCGGTAATGTCAATGGGTAGGGCTCGGTTGGCTG
>DATNRH010000196.1 GCA_036703605.1 Candidatus Obscuribacterales bacterium
CTTATGGACGTAGATGAAGATAAAGCAGCAGCTGAAGAGTATTTGGATCGAGGTACGTCTATGGTTAGCAATGGTACTTTAGAGAATCAGCTAGAAGCAGCTTCATCCCCAGCGGCAACACAAACAGCGACACAAGCAGTACCAACTCCACCAGTCGCAGCAGATTCAGGTGCTCTAGGAAGTGATGGTCAATCTCCACCTCCATACTCCCCAATGCAGCCAGCGGCAGTCCATGCAAAATACGCAGGAGCTTCAGAACAATCACAACAAGCATCCCCATCTGTTAATGGTGCGGCAGGCGCATCTCCATCTGCTGGAAGTTCTTCTAGTTCAGGAGGTGCTGTTGGAAGGTTAGGAGAAGCATGGAATGAGTCTCGTTATAAAGCAAAAGACGCAGCTGAACCAACTGCTTCATTAGGTCAAACAGCTATGGCTGGCGGTCAGATGCTTGGCATCAGCGGAGGACTTACGAAGCAGGCGGGTGATGCAATGCAAGCACCGGTTTCAGATAAGGCAGCTATGGCTGGTGGTGCAGTTATGGGCGCTGGAATAGGATTTTTAATTGGTGGACCTATTGGTGCTCTGGTTGGTGCGGTTATAGGTGCAATTTCTGGTAAAATTGGTGCGGAAGCATTGAAACTTCCAGGAAAAGCAGTCGGTGCTTTAGGCAGTATGCTACAAGCCGGTGGTGAGATAAGCCAAGGGCTTGGTGGACTTGGTATGGCAGCATCTCAACTACTTGATGTTGTAGGTAAAGATCGTCCCGCTCTGCAACAAAGGCAAGAAGCTCAGCAACAGCAAGGGCAACAATCACCTTCAACACAAGCGCTAGGTGCGCCACAACAATCACAACTTCAGCAAGGGCAACAACAACCTCCAAGAGGAGGCCAGGGAGGTCAAGGACCACAAGGACAAAGAGGGGCGCCAGGACAGCCAGGACAGTCAGGACAGTCAGGACAGCCGGGAGGAGGCGGAAATTTGCCGCCACCAGCATATAGACCGCCACAACAGCAAGGAGGCGGAAATCCGCCACCACCGGCAGTAGCTCCAGCGGCATCCTCAGCGATGGCAGCAGCGGCGAGTGCGCAAGGAAATGGTGGTCAAGGTGGAGATTTAGGAGGAGTTGCAAATGAAGAATATAAGAATATGGAGAATGATAGCCTCGTCCCCCCCTCCCAGCCAGCCCCAGTCCCTCAGCCGGTAGTGGAAAGTCTAGTAGTGAACACGGAATTGGTTAATGTAAG
>DATNRH010000197.1 GCA_036703605.1 Candidatus Obscuribacterales bacterium
CGCGTAGTCAGTCGCCCAGTCGCATCCATCATTGACGTTGCCCTTATCGTTGGCCAGTACTTCAAGGAACACAGAGCCATGCCGGAAGGCTAGCCCCTTATCATCGTCGCCTTCATCTGATGGGTCATGTGACACGACGCGCTTGCCCAGCATCTTCCAGCCTAGCTTCTTGTGAGCGTCAATAGCAGCGTCGAACCACTCAGCCGGGATAATGCTGTTCTCTACGTCATCGTTAAACTCGCCTTCCCATACATGGCGGTACTTAGCCCGGCTCATGCTGGCCAAGTCATCTAGGCGCTCGGCCTCAAGCTCTGACGGGAACCAGGGGTTATCGGAGAAGCTAATCTCGATAGCCAATACTAGGTCGTCTTCATAATAGCCATCCCGGTCTAGCTTAGACTGAGCCCGCTTCAAATACTTTTCAACGATAGGGTCAGCAGAGCTGCCACGGTTCATGGTAAACCATATTTCAGGTTCTGAGTCTGAGCCAGCCGATGACCGGACGGATGGGGTCAGCAGCTTGAGAGACTTCTCGGATATGGTTTGCGCCTCTTCCACCCAGAAGTAATCCACGCCAGATAGCGACTTCAGTGACTCGGGATTGCGGGCCAAGCCCTTATAGAATATCTGACCGCCTGACGTGTGGGTGATGCGGTTGTTAGTGATGGTGAACCCTGGCGCGTCCAGACGCTCAATCTCGCTGCACATGAGCGAGTGAACCGAGTCATCGATACTATTCTGGAACTCACGACCGCAGCAGACAGACTTGCCATGCGATGCCAGCATGATGAACATATCGGCCACGGCGATTGACTTGCCCCCGCCACGGCCACCGACAGCCAGCTTAATGCGCTTAGGTTTCTGAATTAGCGGGGTTAGCTTTTCAGGAATCTGAAGGGTTGGCATGTTTGGCCGCTACAGGCTGGATAATCCACTGCGTTTGGATGGGGCCACCCTTGGGGCCTGTGATTTCCTGTGACTGCTTATCACTGTACCCATGGTTAGCTAACATTAGCTTGGCAATCGTGGCGTTGTGCTGACCTGAAAGGCTCCCAGATAGGAGTTTCCGCTCTTGCACTTCCTGAATTGTCTCTAACGTGTCCTTAAATGCTGGGTGTTTGTCTGCCCATGCATACAGCAGCGTCCGCCGTTTGTGTAGCTCACACGCCAATCCGGCGATGCTTGGAACTACATCTCCGCACTCAATATAGCCTCCGCCGACATACTCATCAGCCTTGGCTTGAACCTCTTCGTTGTAGTCTGTTGGTCGTCCCGCCATTACTTAGCCTTATGTGTGCGGCTGAAGTTAAAGTTGATGTCGTATAGGTCAAGAGCATCAGGGGAGCGCACGTATACGGTAGCCCCGTTAGCCTCCCAAGTATCCAGAGTGTAAGCAGCGGGTACGCCGTACAACACACCGCGCTCTACGCCAGCACCCTTGGGAAAGTTAAATGTCTCACGGTAACGCTCACCAACAGCCCCGCCAATGTCAATCCATACGTCCATGGACTGAGCCGCAACACTTGGAATAGCCTTAAAGTAAATCATGAACGACAAGCCATCGCCGTTGCGCCCGGTAATGGTAGAGCCATCATAGAACGTAGCTACGTCCGAAGGTGTCTGGGTCTCGTTCAGTGAGCCCGCGTTGTTTGGCAGTATGGTGTCGGTAGCTGCAACAATGGTCAGCGCAGAGCCTGGGTCAACGTAGGTGGTATCAATGTAAGTAGCCCAGCCAGTACCGGCAGCTTCAGCAGGATCTGCAAAGATCAATGCGTTCCCAGCAGTGTTTACTGTTACAACTTGGCCTCCCTGCCCTGTATAGCTTAGAGGAGTATCAGACTGATTAATGAACTTGCTCTCGATGAACTCAAGACCTGTCTCGTCAGCCTTTACCACTGCAAAGTTGGTGGCCTGCCCACCATACGCGCCGGGGGTGTCGGAGAGCGCAAGGAAGTTGCC
>DATNRH010000198.1 GCA_036703605.1 Candidatus Obscuribacterales bacterium
ACGGCAAAGGCTATGAGCGCTTCAACCTGCCGCTCATCGGTGACATCCACTCCCATTCCCGCAGCCTCGCGGCCGGATGCGCGGGTAATCCCTGCAGCAGCCTCCTCTGCGGCAGCGGCATCTATGTCTGCAATGACGACATGAGCGCCCTCGGAAGCCAGCTTACTGGCGATATGGAGACCAATCTCCTTCGCCCCACCGGTGACAATAGCTACCTTTCCCTCTAATCTCATAATGTTGTTCCTTTTATGCGTAATTTAAACCACGGTGTCCAGGTGATCGGCGGATTACTCTTCCTGTCGGTCATCACTTCAACTACCACCGGAGCGTCGGTCTTCAGAGCCCTCACACGGGTGGGAACGAAATCCTCGGGCCTCTCCACACGGATCCCCACACACCCTATATTCTCGGCAATCTTTTCAACGCAGGCCTCCACCTCTTCTTTACTGGTAATAGAGGCGGCGGGCACTGGCCTGCATTTCCTCCTACCGGAGATCGGCCAGTGCGGTGAGAGCCCCGCTGATGCGAACCCTTCAGCTAGGTCCTTCCCTATACCCCCCGCTCCCCCGGCTATCACTACATGCTTTGCTTCAACGCTGAACAGTTCACCCTGATCATGCTTCATTGTTCTTTCTCCTATTAGAGATTCTTTCAGCGATGATCGGATAGAGAATGGAGACAAGGGAGAGCACAAGCAGCACCACAGAGATGGGACGCGTAAAGAAGGGAGTTACATCGCCTCCTGTCGACATGGTGGCTAAGCGCCAGTTTTTCTCGATAATGTCGGTAAGAATATATCCCAGTACAATTGGAGCGAGGGGAATGTCGTTCTTTACGAATATGTAGCCTAGGACACCGAAGACCAGCAGGACCCACATGTCAAAGACGCGGTTGTTCAGAGAGAAGACACCGATGACGCACATCATCATGATGGTCGGAAGCAGGAAATGCTTGGGTACCTGGATCATGCGGGCGAGCTTTCTCATCAGCCCACCCTCTATGAAATACATCA